>NZ_JCAKNE010000017.1:0-110046 GCF_059515965.1 Propioniciclava sp. LT432
TTCGGGGGTGTCGTTGCCTCGCGTAAGGGTCTCCGCCTGAACGATCCGGGGATGGAGCTGACCTTGAGCGAGCGCAGGGCTGTCACGGTGAAGAAGGCGTTGGCCTACAAGGGGGCGGACCGGGCCGGGAAGTCGCGGATCCTGGACGAGTTGGTCGAGTTGACGGGCTGGCATCGTGACTATGCGCGGGCGGCGTTACGGGAGGTGCTGGTCGTCAAACCGGTCCGGCCTCGCAAGCCGCGGTCGCGGGTCTACGGCGATGACCTGCTGCCCGCCCTGGTGCGCTGTTGGACCCTGTTGCGGGCGCCGGCGGGGAAGATCCTGGCGCCGTTCATGCCCGTGCTGGTGCCCCTGCTGCGGGTGGAGGGGGAGATCGTCTTGGACGACACCCAGGCCGAGTTGTTGGCCGGTATCTCGGCGGCCACGATCGACCGGATGCTCGCCGGGGAGCGGAAGCGGATGACGCTACGCGGCCGGACGCACACCAAGCCGGGGTCGTTGTTGAAACACCAGATCCCGATCCGCACGTTCGCTGACTGGGACGATGCGACGCCGGGGTTCGTCGAGATCGACCTGGTCGCCCACGACGGTGGGGTGGCCTCGGGTGAGTACTGCTACACGTTGACGATGACCGATGTGGCGACGGGGTGGACGGTGAACCGGTCGGTGCCGAACCGGGCCCGTCGGTGGGTGATCGAGGCCATCGACCACGCCGCCGGGATGTTCCCGTTCCCGATCGTGGGGATCGATTCCGACAACGGGTCGGAGTTCATCAACCACCACTTCCTGCACTACTGCGAGACCCGCAAGATCACGTTCACGCGCGGGCGGGCGGGGAAGAAGAACGACGGCTGTTACGTGGAGCAGAAGAACTGGGCCCGGGTGCGGGAGTTGGTCGGCTACTACCGGTACGACACCGACGCCGAGCTCGAGCTGCTGAACCGGATCTGGGCGTTGGATGACGCGTTCGCGAACTACTTCCTGCCCAGCCTGAAGCTGGCCTCCAAGCACCGCGACGGCGCCAAGGTCGTCAAGAAGTACCACCAGGCCGCCACCCCGCACCAGCGTGCCCTCGCCCACCCCGCGACCCGGAAACGGCCCGTGATCACGATGAACGCCCGGTTCAAGAAGCTTCGCCTCGGTGCCCTGCAACGCGAGATCCTCCACCACACCGGACGCCTCGAAGCCCTCGCCCAGGCCAAGGGCCGTACCGCCCGGCAACGCCGTGCCGCGACCGGCTGAACCGGAGGAGACACGTGAGGCAACGACTCCTGCCGAACCGGAGGTCACAGGTGAGGCAACGACCTAATCCATCCGGAGGTATTGACATGAGGCATCACGGAAGGGAGCGACCCGGAGACGGGAGAGAAGGCCAGGCCAATGATCTCCGGGGGCCCAGGCCAGCGACCGGATTCAGCGGAACTCGGCCACGATCAACTGGGTCGGCCTGCCGCCATGGACGCTGGACAACATCACCGACGAGGGCCGCGAGCAGATCGACACGGTGGGTTACAACCCGTAGCTGAGCAAGCTGAGGGCCCCGGTTCCGTCATGGAACCGGGGCCCTTGGTGCGTTGCTGGGGTGCTGCGTGGGCGGTGTTGGGGTCTGCCAACAAGATCCGCGCGTCCTGAGTGAATCGGCGCTCTGTCTACGACGAGCACATTCGCTCAGGACGCGCGGATCTTGAACTGGACCTGAGGAGCCTGCCCCTCAGCCCACGCGCATCAGCCGAAGAGGCGGGAGAACATGCCGGCCGGCTTCGCGGCGGCGATCTCTTCGGCGGTGTGCTTCTGGTCGCACCAGTTGCCCTTGGGCACGGACGCCTTGACCATGGCGACGTGGTTGCCGCAGCCGGCCCACGTCGTCTTGCCGCAAACCCTGCAGGTGGTGGGGCTACACATGTTGGTTCTCCTTCGGTTGGCCGCCGAGCGGCGATGTCCTGTGAGTAGAAGCATACATACCCCCGGGGGTATACGCAAATGCCCCGTAGGGTATCTTTCAGGCGAGCGACAGGAAGAGCTTCTCGAGCTTGGCGACATCGCCGCTGTGGGCGGGGCCGGTCCGGGTCAGGCACTCGCGGAGGCTGGACGAGATGAGCGTGAAGCCCGCGCGGTCGAGTGCCTTCGAGACGGCCGACAGCTGGGTGACGACCGCTTCGCAGGATCGTCCGCCCTCGAGCATGCGGATGACGCCCGCCAGCTGACCCTCCGCTCGTCGGAGGCGCTTGATGACGGCGATGGTGTCGTCCGGGTCGAGCGGCGACGAGGCTGCATCGAGCGTCGGCGAGGCCGGGTCGACCGGCGATGTGGTCTGGTCCAGCAGCGCTGGCGCCTGGTCGACTGGCGATGAGGCCTGGTCGGGCTGCGATGAGGTGATGGAATCCTCGTTCCGGGGCATGAATGAACTCCTCTGGCGAATTGGAGCCAGTATACCCCCGGGGGTATGATTTTGTCCCATGTGGGGGGTCGACGTTTCGTGACCCTTACCATGGAGATCTCGTTGAAATTTCTTCGATCGGCAAAGGAGCTGGACATGACGGTGACGCAGGTATGGGATGGAAAGGTCTTCGCGGGCGGTTGGGCCGAGGGCTCGGGTGAGTCCTTCGCGGTGACCGAGAAGGCCACCGGGGGCGAGCTCGGCACGGTCGGTGCGGCGTCCGTCGCGGATCTGGACCGGTCGGTCGAGGCCGCCAAGGCCGCGCAGAAGGAGTGGGCGGCTGCGCCGTACACCGTGCGCGCGACCGTGATGCGCAAGGCGGCCCAGCTCCTGGAGACGAACCTCGACCGGCTGGTGGCCTGGCTCGTCCGCGAGGCCGGCTCGGCGCAGGGCAAGGCGATCTTCGAGGCGACGCAGGTCGTGTCGGAGCTGTACGAGGCCGCGGCCACGGCGTCCGCGCCCTATGGCGAGATGCTGCGCTCGATGAAGCCGCGCCTGTCGATGGCGCGCTACGTCCCCTACGGCGTGGTGGGCGTGATCAGCCCGTTCAACTTCCCGGCGCTGCTGTCGATCCGTTCGGTCGCGCCGGCGCTGGCGCTGGGCAACGCGGTGATCCTCAAGCCGGATCCCCGGACCAGCATCGCCGGCGGCATGGCCCTGGCCGAGTTGCTGCACGAGGCCGGCTTGCCCGAGGGCCTGCTGCACGTGCTTCCCGGCGACGCCGAGTTGGGCAAGGCGCTGGTTGCGCACCCCGGCGTCCCGTGCCTGACCTTCACCGGGTCGACGGGAGCCGGGCGCCACATCGGCGCGGAGGCCGGCAAGGCCCTGAAGCAGGTCCACCTCGAGCTGGGCGGCAACAATGCCCTCCTCGTGCTGCCGGACGCCGACGTCGAGGCCGCGGCGTCCGCGGGCGCGTGGGGGTCGTTCCTGCACCAGGGCCAGATCTGCATGACGACCGGACGCCACCTCGTCCACTCCTCGATCGCGGAGGAGTACACCCGCCTGCTCGCCGAGAAGGCGGCGCACCTGCCGGTGGGTGACCCGACCGATGGGACGAACGCGCTCGGCCCCGTGATCGACGCGACCCAGCGCGACCGCATCCACAAGGTCGTGACGGACGCCGTGGCCGACGGCGCGAAGCTCGAGGCCGGTGGCGAGTACGACGGGCTGTTCTACCGTCCGACCGTGCTGGCCAACGTGCCGCTGACCAGCCGCGCGTTCTCCGAGGAGATCTTCGGCCCGGTCGCGCCCGTCACCGTGTACGAGACGATCGACGAGGCCATCGACATCATCAACGACAACGAGTACGGCCTGACGCTGGGCATCCTGACCTCGAACGCCTTCGCCGCGTACGAGCTGGCCGACCGCATCGAGGTGGGCATGGTGCACGTCAACGACCAGACGGTCGACGATGAGCCGATCATCCCGTTCGGTGGCACGAAGGCCTCCGGCACGGGCGGTCACTTCGGTGGCGCCAAGGCCAACCTGGACACCTTCTGCCGGGTCCAGTGGGTCACGATGCAGTCCGAGATCGAGAAGTACCCCTTCTGATCCTCTTCTGATCCTCTGCGTACGAGGGCCCCGGTTCTGATGAACCGGGGCCCTCGTGGTTGGTGCGGGGTGCTTGCTGCTAGGTGCTTCGGTACACGCTGCGATGTCTGGGCGCTTGGGTCTCCCGACCTGCCGCGGCGTCTGCGCGCTCAGGCCTCCCTGACCTGTCGCGCCGGTTTGGAACACCTGCCACGGTTCAAACCGGAGCAGGTGTCCTCAACCGGCGCGGGTGATGGCGCAAATTTCCCGAAGCGGCGGACCTGTCCTGAGGTGGCGCACTCGGGAGTGGCGCAGGCGTCCCGAGGCGGCGGACCTGTCCTGAGGTGGCGCAACGACTGGCGCCCAGGAGCAGTGCGCCCAGGAGCAGCGCACCCAGGAGTGGCCCACCCAGGAGTGGCCCACCCGGGACGCGAAATCAGCGCGGCGTGAGCCCCGTCGCGACCTCGCGGCGGCGACGGATCCACCCCGAGGTGCCCTCGGCCACGCTCACGGCGTTCACGCCGTGCTTTGCGAGGATCTGGGCACCCTGCGCGCTGCGGTTCCCGCTCTGGCAGATGACGTACACCGTTTCGCCCAGGTGCACCTCGGTGAGGCGCTCGGGCAGCTCGCCAAGGGGGATCAGCGCGGCCCCCGGCACGTGCGCCTGGGCGTACTCGTGCGGCTCGCGCACGTCGATCACCCGCATGCGGCGGTCATGGGCGGACACGAACTCGTCCATGGGCATGGTCTTCACAGGCCGTCCCCCCTTCTCACGCCAGGACGGGCGTGTTCTCGATGGCCGAGTACCCGCCGAGGACGTCCGAGACGTCGTCGAAGCCGTGCACCTTCAGCCAGCTGGCGCCGACGCTGGAGCGGTAGCCGCCGGCGCAGTGCAGGAGCACGGGCTTGGCGGGGTCGAGCTCGGTGTAGCGGCCCGGCAGCTGCGCGAGCGGGATGTGCCGCGCGCCCGGCACGACACCGTTGACGAGTTCGCCCTCGTTGCGGATGTCCACCAGCTGCACGTCGGGGTCGGTGATCGCCTCGAACATCTGCGTCGGCGTGAGGCGGCTCGACCGCTCCGACTGCTCGGGGTGTTCGACGAGGTAGGCCTCCACCTGGGGCAGGTAGCCGAGGCAGCCGTCGAAGCCGATGCGGGCCATCCGCAGCGCGGTCTCCTGCTCCTGGCCGGGCTCGGCCACCACCACGAAGGCGCGGTCGTGCTCGATGACCATGCCGGCGGTCTCGGCCATCCGGCCGCCGAAGCCGACGTTGATCGAGCCGGCGAGGTGCCCGACGGCGAAGTCGGCCGGGTCCCGGGAGTCGAGGATGGCCGCGCCTTCGGCGACGAGCTTCTGGAACTGCGCGGCGTCCAGTGTCGGCACCTCGGCGCCGAGGGCACGGACGTCGCGGGCGCGGCGGTTGGCGTCCGCGTCGTGCGAGAAGTACGCGGGCGCGGGGGGCTGGCCCTCCGTCACGAGCTCCACGAACTTCTCCTCGCTCATGGGCTGGCAGGCGTAGTTGACCAGTCGCTGCATACCGATGGTGGAGGTGCGCTCGGTGGAGAGGTTCTTGCCGCAGGACGACCCGGCCCCGTGGGCGGGGAAGACGCGGACGGCGTCCGGCAGGCCCATGAGCTTGCGCTGGACGGAGTCGTACAGCAGCGAGGCGAGCTCGCCCTGCGTGACGCCGATCGAGGCCAGCAGGTCGGGACGGCCGACGTCGCCGATGAACAGGGCGTCGCCGGTCAGGACGCCGTAGGGCACCTCGTCGTCGGCGTGCTCGTACACCAGCACGCTGATGGACTCGGGGGTGTGGCCGGGCGTGGTCATGATCTGGAGGCGGACGTCGCCCAGGAGGATGTCCTCGCCGTCGTGGAGCGGGCGGAACTCGAAGTCGGGCTGCGCGGCGGCGCCGTAGCCGATCCAAGCGCCGGTCGCCTCGGCGATCTCGAGGTGGCCCGACACGAAGTCGGCGTGGAAGTGGGTGAGGAGGACCCCCTCGATCCGAAGGCCCGCCTGGCGGGCGTCGGCGAGGTACTCCTCGATGTCGCGGCGGGGATCCACCACGACGGCGCGGCCGGTGGTCGTGTCGCCGATGAGGTAGGACGCCTGGGACAGGCAGTCGAGGTAGTACTGCGTGAAGTGCATGTGCGCTCCGTATTCGTCGGTGCCGGTTGGTTGGGTGACGCCAGCGTACATACCCCCGGGGGTATGCACAAGTACCCCCAGGGGTATGTGGACCGGTCGGCCTGGCCCTGCGATCGGGATTGGGGGGCGCGGGCGTGCTGGTACGGCGATCTTGCCAATGGAAACTTGCCACTGTAAAGTTTTGCTCATGGCGGACGAGTACCACCACGGCGACCTGCGACGAGCGGTCCTGGTGAAGGCGTTGGCGATCATCGCCGACGAGGGGGTGGACGCGCTGAGCCTCCGCGCGGTGGCGTCCGAGTTGGGAGTGAGCCACGCCGCTCCGCGGCACCACTTCGGATCCAAGCGCGGTCTGCTCACCGCCATCGGCGTGCAGGGGTTCGAGGAGTTGGCCGGACGGTTGGTCGCCCTGCGCGAGTCCGGTGCGCCCTTGGCGGAGATCGGAGTGGGCTACGTCCGGTTCGCGCTGGAGAACCCCGCGATGTTCGACGTGATGTTCACCCCGGCGTTGCTGGACCTGTCGGATCCGGCCCTGCTGCGGGCGCGTTCCGGGGCGTACGCCGAGCTGAGCGGCCCGGCGACGGACGCGGCGGCGGACGGCAGGGGAGGGCTGGTCACCGTGGCGGCCTGGTCCTTGATGCATGGCCTGGCCACGCTCCTGCTCTCCGGCAACTTGGCGGCCGCTCCCGTGCCGTCGGGCGACGATCCCCTCGACCTGGCCCGCAGCGTGGCCCGGTTGCTGACACCTGGTGCTTCCTGACTTCCACCCCCTGACTTCCACCCCTGAGGAGAACTCCCATGACCCCCATCGACCTCATCTCGACCGGCGTGATCCTGATCATCGTGGTGACCATCGCCTACGGCGGGACGTTCCTGCTGCGGGTGTTCAGCGGCAAGCAGGCGACAAATGACCTGCAGAAGTCGTTCTTCCGCGCCGGGCACGCGCACGCGGGTGTCCTGGTGATGCTGGGGCTGCTGGTCCGGGTGCTGCTCACGTTCGGAGACGTGCCCGCGTGGGCGCTGTGGGGAGACGAACTGGTCCTCGGCGCGGCCATCCTCATGCCGGCGGGCTTCTTCCTCAGCGTCGTTGGGAAGGATCCGGCCAGGCCGAGCCGCCTCACTGCCTTGGTGTGGCTGGGTGCGGCCTCCCTGACCGTCGGGCTCGTGCTGGCCGGTGTGGGATTGATCCTGGCCGGGCTTGCCTGATCTGCCGATCACCTGATCGCGTGATCGCCCGGGCGGAGGCCATCCTCGCGTGCCCACGACAGGCGTGACCGCAGCTCACGCCCCAAGACCTGCGCGAGACGCTGACCTTCGGCGTCCAGCGCGGGTTCCGGGGCGCGGCCGGCCTCGGGGAACCACGTGACCGCCAACTCCGGGCCGCGGACCTGCCACGTACCGCTGACGATGCCATTCACGATCACCACGTTCGCGCCGCGGGAGACCAGGGCCCGGCGCTCGGGCGGGGTCACCAGAGGGTCGGCGGTCCCCGGACCGAGCACCCAGGGGTCGTACCCGGGCAGGAAGCGGACGGACGAGGACGGTTCGGCGGAGCTCACCTCGTCGAGATCCGCTGTGCAGGCCCACGCCTCCTGGCCGTCAAGGTCCACCGTCGTGACCCCGTCGCCGACCAGTTCGGTCAGCCAGCCTTGAACGAGGCGCCGGGGAGCGCTCAGGCCCTCAACGAGCCAGTAAAGGAGGTTGGTCAGCGTCGCCCGCCCGTAGGCGTGCAGGTAGCGGAGGATGGCGCGCCGTCCGGCGGTGTCGACGTCCGGCAGACCGGGCCAGGCGGGGTCGTCCCGGAGTAACCGGAACGTGGCCTGGCGGCCCTGTGGGGGACCGAAGCAGATGTCGCCCCACCAGTGGAGCGGCTTGTAGAGGGAGTCGGACCCGACCCCGGTCGCCGCCTCTGTGAGGTGGCGCAGGGTCGGGATGCCGCCCAGGTGCGCGACGATCTGCTCCCGGGTCTTCGGTCCGTCGGCCAGGAACGTGCACACCGCCTCGCGGAACGGTTCCCAGTCGTCCAGCGCGAAGTGCCCCTGTCGTTGGTAGCGCGCGTTCTCCCAGGCCCGCGACGTGGTGCGGACCGCCAGCAGCACCGCCGCGTCGTCAGGGGTGAACACGTAGGAGCCGCCGCGTATCGCGTAGCTCCGGATGAGGACGCCGTCGTCGAGGGCGCGGGCCGCGGCGTCCGGCCGGGGGGCGGCCCGGCGGACGCCCACGGCCAGCTCGGTCATGTCCGCGGGCCAGCCGCGGACCGCCACGACGCGGCGGACGACGTCGACGGCATCGGCGCCGTGGACCGGGTCCAAGGCGTGCCTGCCGAGGCGCCAGGCGAGGACCCGCTCGCGTTCGAGGAGCACGAACTCAGGGTAAGCCGAGCCCTCGGCGCGCGGAAGCCGAGCCCTCGGCGGGTGGAAGGGGAGCCCTCGGCGGGGTGGAAGCCAGGCACGGGGGCGGGGGTGGCAACGGGTTGCAGGGAACTGCCGGATGTTCTGTCTTCCGCCCTTGTGGATCCGGGTTTACGCTGTGCTCGAGGGCGGTCACTAAGGTTTGCCTTACCTTACTCGTGAGTCCGGTCTCTTTACCCAATCCTGGAAGGGGGCTACTCGTGAAACACACGATTAGCAGGGGATTCATCATCGCAGCGACGGTCCTGCTCGCCGTCTTCGGCCTCTCCGTGGGGCCTGCCCATGCGGGAAATCCGCACTTCATCAAGTCTGCGACATCGGTCACACGCACGGGGGACGACCTGACGGTGTCCGGCAAGCTGGCGGGGCTCGGCGACGAGACCCAGGTGACGGTCTACATCTCCGCCGACGCCCAGTGCGTCAACCCAGGCGGGAACAAGCCGAAAGCCGGAAACAAGATGACCGTCGGAGACAGCGAGGACGTCCCGGTTCAGAACGGCAAGGCGGACTTCTCGTTCACGCTCACAGCCGACTTCACGCCCGATTGCTCACCGCCGATGACAGTGCAGTGGAGCAACATCGTCGTGACAGCTCCGGCCTACGATCTCACGCTGGTGATTCGCGGTACCTACTGACAGCCAAGAGATCCCCGAGGGCCGGCACGCGTGCCGGCCCTCGACTCTGCCAAGCCGAGCCCCGGTCGTGCCTCCCGCTTCGCCGCGGCGCACCGAACCCGAGCCCTCGGCACTGCCGAACCCGAGCCCTCGGCGCACCGAACCCGAGCCCTCGGCGCACCGAACCCGAGCCCTCGGCGCACCGAACCCGAGCCCTCGGCGCACCAAACCCGAGCCCTGGTCGTGCCTCCCGCTTCGCCGCGGCGCAGAGGCGGGTCAGCCCCGCCCGGCACGGATCGGCGTGCCCGCCAGCTTCTCCTGCGCCTTGACCACCGACAGGACCATCTCGCTGCCGAAGCCGAGGGCGCTGGCGAGGGTGAGGGTCTCGTGGACTCCGTCGCCCACCGGCGCCGGGTGTCCGTTGTCGCCGGCGAGGCGCGTGTAGTAGCGGACGTCCTTGCGGGCGTTGTCGAGCTCGAACGCCATGGTGTCGTACTCGCCCTCCAAGGTCTTGGCCATGAGCCCCAGCAGCGGGCTGTTGGCCATGCCCTTGCTCAGCACGTCGGTGAGCTTCTTCGGGTCGACGCCGGCCTTGGCCGCGACCGCGAACGCCTCGGACAGTGCCGTCACCTGGGCCTGGAACACGAAGTTGTTGAGCAGCTTGATCGCGTGGGCGGACCCGACCTCCCCGATGGGGATGATGTTCTCGGCGAACGCCTCGAGCGCCGGCCGGATGTGCGCGAGCACCTCCTCGTCCCCGCCGACCAGTACGTTGAGCGTGCCGGCCTCGGCCTCCTTGGGCGTCCGGCTGAGGGGCGCGTCCACGAACCGGACGCCGCGGGCCGCGCAGGCCTCGGCCAGCTTGAGGGTGACCGACGGCTCCGAGGTGCTCGAGTCGACGATCACGAGCCCCTCGCGCGGGTCGGTCAGCAACCCGTCGACGCCGGTCACAACCTCGGTGACGTCCTCGGCGGCGGTGACGCAGATGAAGACGACGTCGCTGTCCCGGCCCAATGCCGCCAGGCTCTCGGCGCGGACGGCGCCGGCCTCGCGCAGGTCGGCCACCTCCCGGCGGTGCACCGTGTAGGACAGCGGGAACCCCTTCGTCACAAGGTTCTTCGCCATGCCGTGCCCCATCATCCCGGAGGCTCCGACGAATCCGATCTTCAACGTCTCAGTCATGCTTCCCACTCTCTCAGGTCAACGAAGGGGGTTCCCACTCCTGAGAAGATCCTGATAGGTTCCCTGACATCGGACATCGGACGTCCGATGTGAAAGCCCACGATGGAGATTCAATGAAGAACACGATTCGGGTGAGTGCCGGCTCGTTGGCCGTACTGGTGGCGCTGGCCACCGCCCTGCCAGCGCAGGCCGCGGACGACTACGACGCCGACCCGCTCTGGACCGGCCAGAAGCCCTCCTACACCGAGCAGACGGTCGCCATGGGCGGGGACGGGCTGTTCCCGAACTACCGCATCCCCGCGCTGGCCGTCACGAACGCCGGCACCGTCCTCGCCTCCTACGACGGGCGCCCCACGAGCATCGACGCCCCGGGGCCGAACTCGATCCTCCAGCGGCGCTCCACGGATCTCGGCGCGACCTGGGAACCCCAGACCGTCGTGAGCGCGGGCAAGACGACCCCGCCGATCGAGGGGTCCTCCGATCCCAGCTACATCGTCGACCGTGAGACGGGGACCATCTTCAACTTCCACGTGAAGTCGTTCGACGTGGGCCTCATGGGGTCGGTCGCGGGCGTCGACCCGGCCAACCGCAAGGTCCTGCACGCCGCGGTGAGCGTCAGCAACGACGACGGCATCACCTGGGAGACGCGTCTCATCACCGCGGACATCACTCCCGACCTGACGGTGAAGTCGCGCTTCGCGGCGTCCGGACAGGGCATCCAGCTCAAGTACGGCCCCCACGCCGGACGCCTGCTGCAGCAATTCACGATCGTGAAGGCCAACGGCGACTTCCAGGCGGTCTCCATCTACTCCGACGACCACGGCGCCACGTGGCACTCGGGCACGCCGGTCGGCACGCGGATGGACGAGAACAAGACGGTCGAGCTCTCCGACGGACGCGTCATGCTCAACTCCCGTGACTCGGCCAGATCCGGCTACCGCAAGGTCGCTTACTCGACCGACGGGGGCATCACCTACGGCCCGGTGACCCTGGACCGCGAGCTGCCCGACCCGGCGAACAACGCCTCGATCGTGCGGGCGTTCCCGAACGTCCCCGAGGGCTCGAACGAGGCCAAGGTGCTGCTGTTCAGCAACGCGGCGTCCCAGACCTCGCGCGTCAACGGCACCGTGCGTGTGAGCTGCGACGACGGCGCGACCTGGCCCGTCGCCAAGACGTACGCCGCGGGTGCACACGCCTACTCGACGCTGGCGACGCTTCCGGACGGGAACGTCGGCCTGCTGTACGAGCCCGGCCACAACGGGCTGGTCTTCGCGAAGTTCAACCTCGCCTGGGTGCAGGGCCTGTGCGCGCCGATCACCGCGGCGTCCGACCTGACGATCGAGCGCGGCTCCTCGGCGACGACCGAGCTGTCGGTGACCAACCAGCTCGGCCCGATCCTGAAGGGCGCAACGCTGACCGCCGAGGCCCCCGAGGGTTGGACGGTCACCCCGGCGGACGCGTCCCTGACACTCCGGCCGAAGCAGACGTCGTCGACGTCGGTGACGGTCGAGGTGCCCACCACTGCCACGGGCGGCACGTACACGATCCCGGTGCGGCTCACGGACGCCGCGGGCCGGTCCTCCGTCGGTCACGTCACGGTGGTGGTCCCGAAGATCGCCGGCGAGGAGGACGGGCGCATCTCGGTGACCTCGAAGTTCGTCAACCCGAAGGCGACGCTGTACGTCGTGGGAGACGTGCTGCGGTTCGAGTACCGCGTGACGAACCTCACGAATGCGGTGACGACCGTGGTGCCCTCGGGCAACCTGCAGGGCTTCGACCCCGCCGACGGCACCCCGAACTGCCGCTGGCGGAACCTCCCCGGCAACGACGCCTACACCTGCAAGACCGCCTACCACCGTGTGACGGAGTCCGACCTGGTCACCGGGTCGTTCACGCCGCAGACCACGTGGGTGTCCACGGCGGTGACCGGTGACGTCACCACCGTCCGGCTCGACGGGCCGGCGGTCCAGCTCGGCTGAGGCCGCTCCCGGAGCAGGACCCGGCGCCCGTCCCTCCGGGGGCGGGCGCCGCCACGTGGCGGGGACTGGCCGGGCACTGCGTCGGGACGGGCTAGCCTGATGGCGGTCGTAATCGGGCGTGCGGGGAGAGCTGATGCAGAAGCGAAGGGCACTGGTCGGGCTGGTGGTGCTCGGGTTGGTGACGGTCCTGCTGGTCGGTCTGGCGCTGTTCCGCTCGCGGACGGTCCCGCCCGCGGCGGCCGATCGCCCGGTGGTCGCCACGCCGGCCGCGCAGACGAGCGCCTCAGCGGCCCCGTCCCCGTCGCCCAGCGCCGGAACGCTCGTCGTCCTCGGCGACGGCCACGCGAAGGACGCCGTCTGGGTCGACCAGCTCGGCCAGGACGTCGGCATGCAGGTCGTGAACCTCTCCGAGGACGGCATGGGTTACCGGGTGACGCCCGGGAACTGCTCGGTGAAGCCGTGCCGCCCGTTCACCGGGATGGTGCCGCGCGTGGCCGACGCAAAGCCCACCGCGATCCTGGTCGTGGGCGGCGAGGCTGACGGGGACTACGCCCTGAGCCCGTTCATCGCCTCGACCTTCAGCGCCCTGAGGAAGGCGGTCCCGGACGCCAAGGTCGTGGCGCTGTCGCCGCTGAGCTCCCGCTCGCCGCGCCCCCACTGGTTGACGTTGCACGCGCGCTCGATCGAGAAGGAGGCGGCCGCCGCGCGGGTCACCTGGGTCGACGTCAGCGCCGCAGCGGGCAGGTCATCGGCCTACGACGGACGGCACCTGACCCCCGCTGCGGGTGCCCAGGTCGCCGCCGCGATTGCGGCCAAGTTGCAGTGAGAGTTTCAGTTTCTGGGCTCCCCGGCTTAGGGCGGCCGGGGCTTCCGACATCCCCAAACGGCCCAGAGAAGGTGGTTCAGGCGCGGTGGAGTTGAGTGACTACCTCAGGGTGCTGCGCAGGTTCTGGGTCAGCATCACCGCGCTGGCGATGCTGGGCGTCGCGGCGACGGCCCTCTTCTCGCTGGTGACCAAGCCGACGTACACGTCGTCCACGTCGCTGTTCGTCACGGTGCAGAACGCCAACTCGGCCGGCGAGCTCGCGAGCGGTTCCACGTACGCGGAGCGGCAGGTCAAGTCCTTCGCCGAGGTGGCGGAGACCCCCATCGTCCTGCAGCCCGTGATCGACCGGCTACGCCTGGGAACCACCCCGGCCGCGCTCGCCCGCACCGTCACCGTGTCGGTCCCCACCAACACCTCCATCCTCGAGGTGGCAGTCGAGGGCACCGACCCCGCCCGCGCGGCGGCGACCGCCAGCGGCATCGCCCAGAGCCTCGTCGACGTCGTGGCGGAGATCGCCCCCAAGGACGCCAAGGGTGAGTCGACCGTCACCGTCACGGTGGTCAAGCCCGCCGCCGTCCCGACGTCGTGGACGAGCCCCAAGGTGGCCCAGAACCTCGTCCTGGGCCTGCTCGTCGGCCTCATGCTCGGCGTGGGACAGGCGCTTCTGCGGGAGGTGCTCGACACCAAGGTCCGCAACGCCGACGACATCGCCCGGCTGACGGACGCCCCGGTCGTGGGCACTGTCGCCTTCGATCCGGACGCCCGCGGGCACGTGCTGGCCGTGGTCGACACCCCGTACTCCCTGCGCGCCGAGGATTACCGACGCCTGCGCACCAACCTGCAGTTCCTCGGGGTCGCGGGGAGCGGTCGCACCCTGGCGATCTCGTCGTCCCTGGAGGGGGAGGGCAAGACGTCGACCATCCTCAACGTGGCGTTCTCCCTGGCCGCGACCGGCAAGCGCGTGCTGTTGGTGGACGCCGACCTGCGCCGTCCGCGTGTGGCCAAGCGGCTCGGCCTCGAGGACGAGGTCGGCCTGACCACGATCCTGATCGGACGTGCGACGCTCGACGACGTCGTCCAGCCCGTCAAGGGCGGCGTGGACGTGCTGCCCGCCGGGCAGGTGCCTCCGAACCCGTCGGAACTCCTGGGGTCCGACGCCATGCGCGGGCTGGTGCTCCAGGCGACGAAGCGCTACGACTACGTGCTGTTCGACTCCGCGCCCCTCGTGCCCGTCACCGACACGGCGGCGCTCTCCCGGGTCATCGGGGGTGTCATCGTCGTGGTGGGCAGCGGGGACGTGGACGGCGCCCAGCTCGAAGAGGCCCTGGAGTCCATCGAGAGCGCCGATGGCACCATCCTCGGCTTGGTGTTGAACAAGCTGCGCCCCGAGGACGCCGGCCACCGCAAGGCCGTCTACTACCAGCGGGAGACCTACGGCGAGGGCCCCGCTGCGCCTACGACGCCTTCCGAGCCCGCACCCGACCCCTCCAAGCGCCGGCGCGCGGCGGGTCGAGCATTGTGACGTTCCGCGTCCTCACCGTCTGCACCGGCAACATCTGTCGCTCACCCGCGGCCGAACGCCTGCTCGCCGCGGCGCTGGCACTATCCGCGCACGTCGAGAGCGCCGGCACCCATGCCATGGCCGGGCACCCCATCGACCCGCCCATGGCGGCGCTCCTGCGGGCCGACGGCATTGGGCCGGACGGCTTCGTCGCCCGACAACTCGACGAGGGGCAGGTCCAGCGCGCCGACCTCGTGCTGGCGATGGCGCGCGAGCACCGCGCCCACGTCGTGGACCTCGTCCCCGGTGCCGTCCGCCGGACCTTCACCCTGCGTGAGTTCGCCCGTCTCGTGGGCGGTGGCGACACCTCGCCGGGCTCCGGGCGGGGCGGCTCGGACGACCTGCTGCGCTTGGTGGGCCAAGCGGCGTCGGGCCGCAGGGGGGTGGCCGACGATGACGTCCCCGATCCCTATGGCCGTTCCCTTGCCGACTTCGACCACGCGTACCTCGCTCATCCGGGACGCGGTGGCGGCGATCCATGCTCGCGTGGGTGGCAACGGTCGGTGAGCCGGCGGACCCGGCAACCCACCATGACGTAGCCGTGCGAGGCGAGTCGTGGAATCAGCCCGCTCGTCCGTAGGCGTCGACGTCCGCCCCGAGGGCGGGCGCAGGGGTGGGGGCCGACGGCAGGGCGTCCAGCGTGGACCATTCTGCTCGGTCGCTGGTGACCCTGCCGTGGAAGGCGTGGGCTCCCTGCGCCCGTCCGGCAGCCTTGAGGTCGTCGCCTTGGACGAGGAAGTAGTCGAACGACACCGACACCGACGTGGCGACGCGCGGCCACCACAGGCGGCGGGCGACGACCAACTGGGACGCCTCGGCGTCCGCCCCGGTGATGACGAGCACGAACGGCTTGGGGTCCGCCATGAGGGGGGCCACCGCCATGGCGGCCGCAAGCGGGCTGTCGGCGTCTGCGGTGGGGGTGGTGATGCGGGTCAGGAACGCCTTGGCGAGGTTGCTCAGGGCGTCGAGGTCGGTCCGGAGGGCGGCGAGCCTGGCGATGAGGGCGGGATCCTTGGGGTCCGCGGCCTTGGCGTCCGTCTCGGCGGCTTGGAGTGCGGCGAGCGCGGCCGCGGCGTCCGCTTGGGCGGCCATCAGGTCGCGGACCTTGCCGAGGAGTGGGGTCCCGTCGGGGTCGACCACGCGGAGCGTGAGGTGTCGGACCGTGTGGCCGGCCCGCAGCAGGGTGGCCGCCACGGCCGCGTGGACGGACTGGGCGGGGATCGTCGACTGGTCCTGCAGGGCGCTGGTCTCGACCTCGAACAGCGAGAGCGCCTGGTTGAGTGCGGCCCCGGTGACGCCGGCGGCGATGGCGGCGCCCGTCATGGGGTCGAAGGATTCGGTGGTGACGAGTTCGGGTTGCGGGAGCCCGTCCCGGGCGCGCGTGGTCGCTGCTTGGAGCTTGGTGGTCACGACCTCGAGCTCGGTGGTCAGCAGCCGGTGGGCCAGGCAGTGCTGGAGCAGGTGGGGGTCGGACGTCAGGTGGACGGTGCGCGCCTGGTTGCCGATCGCGGCGACGACCGCCGCGGCGGCCTGCTCGGCCGCCGCTGTCAGCGCGAGGGACGTGGCCTCGGCCTGGCGCAACCCGCGTCCCTGGGCGAACGTGATGCCGTTGCGCTGCAGGGACGCCACGTCGGGGACGCCGGCCTTCACCAGCGAGGCGACCTTCTCGGCGTTGGCGAGCTGCTTGGCGCTGAGGTCGGCGCGTGCGGCGTCCAGGGCGGTCTGGGCGCCGGCGGCAGACCGGGCGACCTCGTCGCGGATCTTCTCCGCCTCGGCCGTGGTCTTCGCAGCGTTCGCCTCGGCCAGCTTCTCGTTCTGCTGGCTGAGCTTCGCGATCGCGGCCAACACGTCCGCCAACGTCGGGTCTGCCATGACGCCTCCTCGGGGTTCAGGTCACGCCGGTGCTGGTCTGAAGCGTAGTCTCGGCGGGCTGGCGCGGGAAGGCTTCGGCCGCCGCGTGCACGGTGCGCTCCACGTGCCCCGTGCCGGCAGCTCTATGCTGGCCCGTGGGAAGGCGGTGGTGGCATGGCGCGGCCCTCGATGAAGCACGTGGCCCTGCTGGCCGGCGTGTCGATCCAGACGGTGTCCCGCGCCATCAACGAGCCCGATCGCGTGCAACCCGAAACGCTCGCGCGGGTGCGGGAAGCCATCGCCCACATCGGCTACACCCCGAACGTGCTGGCCCAATCACTGCGCACGAACCGCTCTAGGACGGTCGGGTTCGTGCTGAACGGCGGGTCGCTGCGCGGGCCATCGGCGACGTTCCCCCGCATGGCGCGCCGCGCCCACGAGGCCGGTCTGGCCACCTTGGTCGCCGCGTTCTTCGACGACGACCCGGGCAGCGCTCGCGCGGCAGTCGACCAGATCATGGCCCGCAACGTCGATGCGGTCGTCGTGATCGCGGCGGTGCAATGGGCGGCCGACGAGGTGGCCCGCTTGTCGGCCAGGCTGCCGGTGGTGGCGATCCAGTCCGGCGAATCCAGCCCCGGTACGTTCCGGGCCACCATTGACCAGCGCGTCGGCGTCCGGCTCGCCCTCGATCACCTGGTGGAGCAGGGGGCCCGAGACCTCGCCTTCGTCGGTGGCCCGGAGTCGTGGTTCGACGGAGCCACCCGCACCGCGGCCTGGCGTGTGGAGGCATCGGACCGGGGCCTCCAGACGCGGATCCACGCCGACAACTTCTTCGGCCCCCACGAGGGCTACCTGGTCGGGCGCGAGCTGGCTGCCGACCCGCCCGACGCCGTGCTGGCCGCCAACGACTTCCTCGCGCTGGGGGTGGTGCGCGCGTTCCACGAGGCGGGCGTCCGGGTGCCTCAGGACGTGCTCGTGGCAGGCATCGACGACTCGATCGAGGACGCCTATCTCGTGCCCAGTCTGACCTCGGTCACCCAGCCGCTCGACCAACTCGCCGACGCGGCGCTCACCCTTCTGCGCGACGCGTTGGCGTGCGAACCAGCCCGGGTGGAGCTGGTCCAACCCGGGCTGGTCGTCAGGGAGTCCACGACGCGCTGATCAGGCGTCCGCCTCGTACCAGTACTCGGCGAGCCCGTGCCGGACGACACGGCCCTTGCGGATGCCGACCTCTTCGTAGTCGCCCACGAGGCTGCCGTCCAGCAGCCGATCGCAGAGTTGCACGAAGTCGTGGAGGAGGTCCTTGTCGTAGACGAGGCCGTCGTGGCCGGGGCAGGTGCCGTCGAAGTCGGCGTCCCGGTCGAGGAGCACCTGAAGGCTGCTCCGGAAGGTCTCGATCTCGCGGCGGGTGCCGCCGGGCTTGTTGATGATGATGCTCGAGGCGTTCAGGGTGTCGCCGGTGTAGACCAGCCGCGCCGTCCGGTCGAGCACGCAGACCGAGCCGGGCGTGTGGCCGGGGGTGGCGAGAACCTCGAGGGTGCGGCCGCCCAGGTCGATGACCTCACCGTCGTGCAGCGGCGTGTAGTCGAACATCTCCGGCAGTTCGGCGGGCACCAGGCTGGACAGCTGGTCGACGACCCCCTCGCCCGGGTTGCGGAGCGGTGCGCGGGTCTCGACGTACCACCGCACCATGTCGGGGTTTCCGTACATCCCGCGGGCCACCTCGTCGTCGGCGGGATGCATGCGGACGTCGTCGAACAGGTGGGCGGTGCCGACGTGGTCCATGTGCCCGTGGGTGAGCAACACGGTCACCGGCTTGTCGGTGATCTGGCGGATCTCGGCCCAGGGATCACCGATGCCGCAGCCGCAGTCGATGAGCGCGGCGCGCTCCTGTCCGACCACGAGGTAGTAGTTGTCGAGCTGGAAGTCGCTGACCTGGTAGGCGCCCTCGGCGACCTGGGTGACTGCGCGGGTGATTTCTCGGGTGATCACTTCTTGCCCTCCTCGCGAGCGGTGGCGATGCCCGCGGCGTCCGCGTCGTCAGCCTCGGCGAGCTCGTCGTCGATCTCCTCGACGAGGTGGGTCGACATGCCGTCGATGACGGTGCGCACCTCGGCCATCTTCTGGTCGGTCATGTTGTAGATGAACGTGAAGATCAGGAACACGATCACGCAGCCGATGGCCGGGAGCGCGCCGGCGGCGATGCGGAGGTTGTTCGCCACCTCGGGGGCCTGGTTGGCCTGCAGGGCGGGCACGTAGCCGAGGGCGTTGATGATGATCGCGATGAACGAGGTCGACAGCGAGGCAACGGTGAACACGACAAAGGTCACGGTCGAGTAGACGAGGCCGTCGTTGCGTTCGCGGGTTAGGTAGGCCTGGTAGTCCACGGCATCCGCGATGAGCGCCCAGATGAGCAGCGTGAAGAGGCCCTGGAAGAAGGCCGCGACGAGCTGGATGGCGATCCACGCCTGGGGCGGCACGGGGACCAGCGCGAGCACCGAGTACGCGACCGCGGCCATGAGCACCGGCCAGCTCGTCAGCTTCTTCTTGCCGAACCGCTTCATGAGGGGCTTGAGGGAGAGCATGCCGAGCACGAGGGGAATGACGGAGCCGAGGCCGATGGCGGCGAGGATCGCGGTGTTCTGGTAGTAGGCCTGGAACACGTACTGGTTCATCAGGTTGATCGTCTGCACGAAGAACTTGAAGGTGATGTAGGCGAGGATGATCGCGATCATCGGACGGTTGTGGGCGAAAGACCGCACCAGCTTGAGGTAGTCGACCTTCTGGTGCTCGCTGGCCAGCGAGACGACGACCCGCTCGCTGGTGAGCTTGTGGGTGCCCCACAGGCAGGCCACGGAGAACGCGGCGAGCACGATGGAGAGCACCATGAAGCCGCCGGCCTGCGGGGTGTTGAACTGGTCGAAGATGATGAGCGGGGCGATCGTCGTGACGAGGATGCTCGCCCCGGTGGAGCCGATGGCGCGGAAGTTCGACAGCTCGGTGCGCTGCTGGCTGTCAGTGGAGATCGAGCTGAGCATGGTGCCGTAGGGGATGTTCCAGAACGACGACACCACGCCCCAGACGAAGTACACCGCGAGCGCGTAGAGCAGCTTGGCCGCGTAGGGGAGGGCGCTCATGTCGAAGAAGAGGGCGACGGTGAGCAGCGCCATGGGAACCGGGATCCAGCGCAGCCAGGGCTTGTACTTGCCATCGCGGCGCCCCTTCAGGCGGTCGACGATCCGGCCGATGATCGGGTCGTTCAGGGCGTCCAGGAGCCGACAGACCGCGATCACGATCGCAAAGTGCGTCGCCTCGATGCCGACGACGTTGACGAGGAACATGAGCAGGTACACGTTCACCAGCACCTGCAGCGAGTTGCCGCCCAGGTCGCCCAGCATGTAGCCGATCTTGTCCTTGAGGCCGAACGGCTTGGCCGTGCGGATCGTCTCCACGTAATCGCGATCTGCGACGAGATTCGCGCTCTTTGTCATCACTGACATGTCCATCCCTTTGATTCGCTCGGTCGCACATCGATCTGCGTACCGGGGCGCCATCCTTGGCGCGCTCTGGGCATGATTCTGAGGAGTGCTGAGGGGGTTTGTTCGGGGAATCGTGGTGGCAACGTTCACACCGTCCGGTGGGAACGTTCACGAGCGTGTGGTTGCACTTGGTTGTCCCGCGCCGAGGGCTCGGGTTCGGTGCGTCGAGGGCTCAGGTAGGGTGCGTCGAGGGCTCGGGTTGGTGCTTTGGGCGGGTGGAACCGGAGCCCTCGGCGGGTGGAACCGGAGCCCTCGGCGGGTGGAACCGGAGCCCTCGGCGGAGCGGGGTGGCCGTCACGGCTCGATGATGACCTCCGGCCACTCGGCTCCTTGGGCTTCGGGCGCCGGGCCGTCACGCAGCACGTGGTCGAAGAACGCCACGCTGACGCCGTTGATGATCGCGTGGCCGCGGCGTCCGTCTAGTGGGCCGGACCACCCCACAAGCCGTGTGAGTGGCGTCCATGTGGGGACGTCGGTGAAGTCGAGGTGGGAGAGGTCGTCGATGCGGACGAACCATCCTTCACCGGCGGCGGCTTGGGCGACGACGGCGTGCATGGTGCGCTGGTGGACGTCGATCTCGTGGTCGGTCCAGCCGCCGGTGCGGTCGCGCTCGCGGCGCATGGCGTCCGGGCTGCGGGTCACGACCATGACGGGGTGGGGGAGTCCGCGCTGGGTGGCGGCCAGCGTGAGTGGGGATTCCAGGATGAGCGTGGCCTTGATCCGGTCGTCGGTGGCGGCGGCCTCGGCGACGATCGTGCCGCCGAGGGAGACGCCGAACGCGCCGGTGCGGTCGAGGTCGAGGTGGGGGCCGAGGCCGTCGGGTTCGGTCGCCCACGCCGCGAGTTGGTCTTGCGCGAAGGAAACGTCGGCGGCCAGGTAGGCGGCGATGCCGTCGGGCAGGGGGCGTCCGTGGAGTGTGGGGGCTGGGTCGTGCGGTTCGATGCCTTGGTAGAGCAGCGGGTCGAAGACGGGCTTGCCGCCGATGCCGGGGATGACGCGTCCGTCCGCCAGCGTGACCGCGCCCGAGGCTCCGGGTTGGTCGAGGGCGACGACGATGTAGCCGTGTGAGGCGAGTTCCTGGACTTGGAAGGTGCTGATCGAGCGGGAGCCCAGCAGGCCCGTGGCGTACACCAGCACCGGGAACCGGCCCGGGGCTGGTGGGGCGTCCACGATGGCGGGCACCTTCGCGGACGCGACGGTGGTGAGTAGCCAGGCCGGCACGCCGGCGAGGTCAGCGGCGGCGTCCAAGTAGGCGGGGTCTTCGATGTAGCGGGCTCGGCGTCCGGCCGCGCCGGCTTGGGCCGGGTACCAGACCTGGGCGACGACCTCCCGGCGCACGCTGTCGTCGGGGTTGGTGATCTCGGGGCGCGAGGCGTCCACCCAGTGCCGCGTGGTGGTGCCCAGCGCGTACGGGCCGGTGGGTGGGTCGAACCGTGGGTAGGGCCACACGTAGGCCGCCACCCCGATGAGGGTGACGGCTGCGAAGCTTGCCGCGATGAGTCCGATCCTCTGCCTGGGGGCCACGTGCTCCACTGTGCCACGCCCGCGGAGAGGGGGTCAGCCGGCTCGTGCGCCTCATTTCAGCATGTACTACGAGTTCCGGATCACGGTGTACGCCATCTGTGCGTCGATGTGACGTTTCTGGCCTTCACGGACGCCTCGGGCCCGGGTCGTGCTGAACCGGACCCACGGCGTCCGTCTTGGCTTGTCAGTCGGCCGTCAGCACCACCTTCAGCGCCTTGTTCTGCGCCGCCGCGCCGAAGACGTCGTAGGCCTCGACGATCTCGTCCAGCTTGAAGCGGTGGGTGGCCAGCTTGCCGGCCGGCAGCTTGCCCTCGGCGATCATGCGCAGCAGCATGTCGCCGGTCACCGAGTTGACCAGCCCCATCGTGATGCGGATGTTGTCGATCCAGCGCTTGTTGATGTCCAGGGTGATGGGCGCCCCGTGGACGCCGACGTTCGCCACGCAGCCGCCGGGGCGGATGGCGTCCAGACATTCCTGGATCGTCACGGGGATTCCGACCGCCTCGATGGCGACGTCGACGCCCAGGCCGTCGGGGGTGAGTGCCTTGACCTCCTCGAGCCAATTCGCGTCGGAGTTGTTGATGGCGTGGGTGGCGCCGAAGTCGCGGACCGCGGCGTCCAACCGGTTCTGGTCGCGGTCGATGGCGATCACGCGGGAGGCGCCGTGCAGGCCTGCGGTCATCATGGCGGCCAGCCCAACCGGTCCGGCGCCGATCACGGCGACGACGTCGCCCGGCTTGACCCCACCGTCGCGGACGCCGATCTCGTACCCGGTGGGCAGGATGTCGGAGATGAACACGGCCTCCTCGTCGCTGACGCCATCTGGGATGGCGTAGAGGCTCGAGTCGGCGAACGGGACGCGGGTGTACTCGGCCTGGGTGCCGTCGATGAGGTGTCCGAAGATCCAGCCGATGCCGCCGACCGTCTGGCAGTGGCTCGGCAGGCCCTTGCGGCAGTACGAGCAGGCGCCGCAGTTGGTGATGCACGAGATGATGACGCGATCACCGACCTTCCAGTGCTTCACCATGTCGCCGACCTCGGTGACGGTGCCGACGCCCTCGTGGCCGAGGACTCGGCCGTCGGTGACCGCCGGGACGTCGCCCTTCATGATGTGCAGGTCCGTGCCGCAGATGGTGGTGGTCTCGATCTTGACGATGACGTCGGTCGGGTCCTGGATGACAGGGTCCGGGACCTCCTCCCAAGCCTTCTGACCGGGACCGTGGTACACAAGCGCTTTCATGGGTCCTCCTTGACCTCGCGCCCCAGTGGGTGCAGCACACATCGTCCACCCGCTTGGCCTGGGGGTTCAAGGGGTGCAACGAGGTCGAATGTGGGGCCGGCGCGGATGGGCGCGGCAACTCACCAGTGGTGCGCTCGGGTGCCCGAGCTACATGAAGTCGTCCTCATCAATCGTCCCTTGGTTTGAAGTGCCCCGCCCCATGTTCGCGTAGTAGTCATCGTGGGACGAAGTGCCGGATTCAGGCTTACCGTCTGGTTCGGGCTCGGGCTCGGGCACCTTCTCTGGAACGATCACTTTCGGGGCTTTGGCTCCTTGTTCAGTGAGCCAATCAACACAGTCCCTGATGGCAGACGCGTACTGGACGGCACGGCCCTTGTCATTGGCGATGGAGCCTTCGAACTGGAGAAGCGCCTCCAGGGCGTTGTCGAGTCGATCGCATTTCTCTCCCAGGTAGACCGACCTGCCTTCGAGTTTGAGATGGTTCTTCTTGCCTATCTCGATGTGTAGGTGAACTTGGGCATTTCCATAAATGAAGTGGCCGCCCTGCTTTCCCTTTCCTGCGACCGTCTTGTAGCGTTGGATGACTGCATTGGTGGTGGCGTTTCCGACGGTCCGTTGCAGAATGCCCAAGCCGTGGATCGTCGGGGGCATCTGGGCGGCCTGACTTACGGTGGCCGGCGACCTCTCTCCCGCGCGGCCACGACCCGCTCGCGCTGTGCGGATGTCCGAAGAACGTTCGCTTGACTGATCCTGCTCTCGTCGCGACCCCATGATGCGACCTTGCCTGTGGGTCAAGGAGGAAGTCCAGCGACTTGGGGCACACCATCGGGCACCGCGACGAGCGGTTTCCTGACGCGTTGTCCGACGTGCCGTTGACTGCGTATTGGAGCACGCCCCAGCCGTCGTCGGTGGAGTTCGCTTCGGATCTGCTGGGGCAGGCGTTCGGGTCGAGCTCGACGGCGTACTACTTCGCCGAGATGACCGACCACATGTACACGCAGGCGCTGCTGACGGACGCGGACGTGAAGGCCGCCGCTGAGCGAGGACGCGTCGGTCTTGAGGCGATCGTCTCAAGGATCCCGATCGAGAAGCTCGTCGAGGACATGGCCAGGCTCGCTGAGTACAACGAGTCCGCGATGGAACGCTACCCGTCCACGCGTCGGCTGGGTTGACGCCAGAGCTTGTGAGGGCCCCGGTTCGTGACCGAACCGGGGCCCTCGGCGTCGCGTGGCAACCCCTCGCTACCTGTCCCGGTTGACCACCATGGCCGAGCCGCCGCAGCGGCGAACGGTCTCCGCGGCGGCCTCGATGCGCCCGTCGCCCAAGGCGCGGATGCCTGTGGCCGCGCCGATCTCGCTCGACGTGCTGAGTTGATGGCCCATGCCCGTCAATCCAGCACCGAGGGGTCCCGAGGCGATGGCGGGTTCGGCCGATTCGCTGCCTCCGTTGCGGGAGGAGAGCCGGGGGGCGGCGATGGCGTCCACCAGCGCAAGGTCGCGGTCGAGGTGGCCGAGCAGGACCTGTGCGACCGTGGTGATGATGGTCGCACCACCGGGCGTGCCCAACGCGAGGTAGGGCTCGCCATCCTGGAGCACGATCGTGGGGCTCATCGACGAGCGCGGGCGCTTGCCGGGCCCGGGCAGGTTCGGGTCGGGCACCGCGCCGGCCGGGCCGAAGTTGAAGTCGGTCAACTCGTTGTTGAGGATGAATCCGTAGCCCGGCACCGTGATGCCTGAGCCGCCGGTGGCCTCGATGGTCAGCGTGTAGGCGGCGACGTTGCCCCACCGGTCCATGACGGTCAGGTGGGTGGTCGACTGGCCGTCGTTCGGCTGGGCGGTCGTCAGGGCGGAAGGTGTGCAATCCGCGTAGTCCCCGTCGGGTGAACCGAATGGGATCGGCCGCGCGTGTGCCCGCGCCTCATCGAAAAGGCACGCGCGTTCGGCGGCGAAGGCTGGGTTGGTGAGCTCGGTGGCCGGCACGTCCGGCACGTCGCCGACCCAGCGGTTTCGATCGGCGAACGCGGTCGCCGAGGCTTCGGAGAAGCGGTGCAGGTAGTCGAGGTCGGACGCCTCGCTGGTCGGCGTCCCCGTCCGATCCTCGTAGGCCTGCATGAGGTTGAGGATCTCGGCGACCGCGATGCCGCCGGAGCTCGGCACCGGCATGCCGTAGACGTCGTAGCCGTGGTAGGTCGAGTGGATCGGCGTGGGAGTGAGCGCCTCGTAGTCGGCCAGGTCGGCCATCGTCATCTGGCCGCCGGGGACGGTCACGTTGGGGGCGGTGGTCGGGTCAGAGGATTCGGCGACGATGGCCTCTCCGATGGCGCCCGTGTAGACCGCCGCGGTGCCCTGCGTGCGCAGCACGCGGTAGGCGCGGGCCATGTCACGGTTCGTGAAAGTGGAGCCGACCTCCGGCGCCGCGCCGCCCGGGAGGAAGATGCGAGCCGTCTCGGGGAACAGCGAGAACTTCGCAGCGTTCTGCTCGGTCTGTTCGCGGAAGGTCTCGTCGACGACGAACCCCTTGTGCGCGAGTTCCTCGGCGGGCTTCAGCGCGTCGTTGAGCGACCACGTGCCGAGTGTCTCGAGCGCCTCGGCCCACAGGGCCGGCGTGCCGGGGATCCCGACCGAAAGCCCCGAGCGGACGACCGTGTTGAAGTTCATGGGCGTTCCGTCCGGGTTGAGGAACGTGCCCGCGTGGTACGTGGCGGGGGCGGTCTCGCGGCCGTCGATGCTGGTCACCGTCTGGGATGCGGCGTCGTAGTAGACGAAGAATCCGCCGCCTCCGATGCCGGCGCTGTACGGCTCTGTCACGCCCAATGCCGCAGCAGTGGCGACGGCGGCGTCGGCGGCGTTGCCGCCGCGCGTGAGGACGTCGATGCCGATCTGGGAGGCGTCCCGATCGACGGAGCTGACCGCGCCGCCCGTCCCGGACATGGCGGCAACCTTCGGCAGCGTCGTCGGCTTGCCGTGCCAGCCACGGTCGTTTGATGGTGCCGCGTGGGCGACGGTGGAGGGGGCGACGAGCGCCAGCGGTAGGAGGACGGCTGCGAGGGCAACGGGCAGCCGGCGAGGACGTGCGGGGTGCTTTGGCATGCCTCACCCTAGGACAGCACAGGGCGATGCACCATAGGGACCCAAGTCGCGTGCGCCTCCCGCTTCACCGCGGCGCAATCACAGCACCCGCGTCACCTCCAGCAGGATGGCGTGCTCGGGGATCGGCCACGGCGTCTGGACGCCGCTGGTCGCCAGCGCGGCACCGGTCAGCACGAGGCCGTCCGGGGCGACCAACCACGGCGGGACGCCCATGGCGCCCGTCGACCCCGCACCCTCGGGGACAACCCCGACCAGCGACAACGGCACCGGGGTCACGCGATAGTGCGCCTCGGGTACGAGTCCCGGCAGGGCGACTCGCCCCAAGGTCGAGGTGGCCGGTGCTTCGGCCAAGGCCAAGCTGTAGACCGCGGCGTCCGGGGTCACCACCCCGCGCAGGAACGCGCCGGACTCAGGCAGGTCGACGCGGACGACGTCCCCGCTCAGGAGGAGCGCCCGATGGGCCTTGTACCAGGCGATCCAGCCCTGAAGGTGGGCCAGTTCCTCGGGGGTGGCCCGCGTGATGTCCCACTCGATGCCCAAGTGCCCGAACACCGCGGTGCCGGCCCGGAACGACAGGTCGTGCGTCCGGCCCGTGGTCCGTGAATGCCTCGACGCGATGTGGGAGCCGATCATCTCCGGGGGGAGGAGCTGCGCGGTCCACCGGTCGATCTGCTGGCGCTCCAACGGGTCGATGCAGTCGGACGCCCACACCCGATCACAGCGGCTCATCACCTCAAGGTCGATGCGTCCGCCGCCCGAGGCGCACGACTCGATCTCCAGGCCGGGGTGGGCGGCCTTGATCTCGTCGACGAGCCGGTAGAACGCGAGCGTCTGCTCGTGGACCGCCGGTGCCCCACCCGGCGCGGTGCCGGCGTCGACGAGGTCGCGGTTGTGGTCCCACTTGAAGTAGCTGATCGGGTACTCGTCCAGCAGCGCGCACAGCTGGTCGCGCACGTGGGCGTACGCCTCGGGGATGCCCAGGTTCAGCACCTGCTGGAACCGCGCCTCCACCGGCAGCCGCCCGCCCGGCTGCATCAGCCACTCGGGGTGGGCGCGGGCGAGGTCCGAGTCGGGGTTGACCATCTCGGGCTCGACCCACAGGCCGAACTGCATGCCGAGGTCCACCACGCGGTCGACGAGCGGGTGCAGGCCGTCCGGCCAGGCGTCGCGGCTGACGACCCAGTCGCCCAGCCCCGCGCGGTCGCTGCGCCGGGAGCCGAACCAGCCGTCGTCCAGCACGAATCGCTCGACCCCGACGGACGCCGCCTGCTCGGCGAGGGCCACCAGCCGGTCGAGGTCGTGGTCGAAGTAGACCGCCTCCCAGGTGTTGAGGGTGACCGGACGATCCACGCCCGGGTGCTCGGGTCGCGACCGCAACCAGCGGTGGAAGCGGCGGGCCACGGCGTCCAAACCGTTGCCGTGGTTGGCGTAGACCCATGGACCCCGATAGGTCTGGCCGGGGGAGAGGCGTCCCTCGGTGGGCAGCAGGAGCTCGCCGCCCCCGACCAGCTGGTCGCCGTTCAGGCTGCGTTCGGCGTAGTGGACGTGGTTTCCGCTCCACGCGGTGTGCACCGCCCACACCTCGCCCGAGGCGAACCCGAAGCAGGGCGTGCCGACGTGCAGGACGAACGCCGAGTCGGCGCCGGTGCGGCCGTGACGGCCTTCGCGGCGGGTGTTCCCCACCTCGAGTGGACGCCGCTGCGGCACGCGTTCCTTGCCCCAGCGTCCGGCGAGGTCGAGGACCTCGCGGGCTCGAGACGGGACGGCGAAGGTGACGAGCAGTTCGTCCACGCGGTAGTCGTCCGCGCCCTCGTTCGTGACGGACGCCCGCGCGCGGACGAGGCCTTGGGGGAGCATCTCGACGAGCAGGGCCAGGGTGAGGGCGGCGTGATTGTCGTGGGCCCGGAACTCGACCGTGGTCGGGCCGAGGATATGGGTGCCTTGGGGGAGCGGGACGCCGCCGGCGAGGACCTCGGTGAGGCGCCAATCGGGAGACCATCCTCGGCCGTCGGCCCGCGAACCGGAGAGACCGGGGTGGCCGGTCCAGCCGGTCCGGGCCTCGGGGACCATCGACACCCGCACCGGGACGTCCGGCGAGTTCGGGAGCTGCGGCGGCAGGGTCGCAAGCACGAGCTGATCGACGGCCGCGGCGTCCGGGAGCGGCAGGGCCGCACCCCAATGGGTGACGGCCGGGAGCCGGGCGTCGGTGCAGTCCAGGACGAGGGAGACGTCGTCAGAGGTGAGGGCGATCCGCCAGTCGGTCATGTTCGGTCCTTATTGGTAGAGGGCGGAGACGGTGCAGGAGCCGCCGAGGGCTCGGGTTGGGGCTGCCGAGGGCTCGGGTTCGGAGCGCCGAGGGCTCGGGTTGAGGCTGCCGAGGGCTCGGCTTGGGCCTGCCGAGGGCTCGGGTTGGTGGCGCGCTGATTGGGGAGCCGGCGATGCGGTGTTCCCGGCGTCGGTGATCCACATGACCTGCCGATTTCGACCGACGCGCGGGGCGTCCACACACCAGCGGTGTCGGTCGAATTCGTCGTTCACAGCGTCCCATATGGGGCCAGGGGCAGCAGGCAGGCCCTCGGCGCCGTGAACCCGAGCCCTCGGCGCGGTGAACCCGAGCCCTCGGCGCGGTGAACCCGAGCCCTCGGCGCAGTGAACCCGAGCCCTCGGCGCAGTGACCCCGAGCCCTCGGCGCAAGTCACACTCACACCTCCGTGGCGAGGACCACCGACAGCGAGGCCGGCCGGGGCCACAGGGCGTCCTTGGGCTGGACGTCCGGCCCGCACGAGCGCGAGCCGATCCCGTGCTGGGCCATGTCCAGGTAGAGGTGGGTGGCCTCCGACTCCGGCAGCTCGTACTGGTGCCGCGCCGCCGTCCACTGCTCGGCGCTGTGCCGGGCAACGGTGAAGCCGGGACGGTGCCCGCCGACGGCAGACGCGGTGACCCGAAGGGGGGTGACCCCCTCGCCGGCGAGCGTGAGCTCCCGGAGCCCGGCGCGGTGGCCGCTCTCCTGGGGGACCGCGTACGGGATCGTCAGGTCGTCGATCGCGCTGGTGAACCGTCCCACCCGGGCGGCCGCGTGGGTGTCGGCGTAGTTCTCCAGCGGTCCCGTGCCGAACCACGCGGCATCTTCGTAGTCGGCTGGCAACGCGAAATGGACGCCGATGCGCGGCCACGTGACCGTCCACCTCGACGAAGGTTGGACGTCGACGTCGAGCCGCAACGCGCCGTCGTCCCAGGCCCACCGGTGGAGCACGAGCACGTACTGCATCGCGTTCGCCGCTGCCAGCCGGTAGGTCGTGGTGAGCACGTCGTCGCACACCTCGAGGCCGAGCAGCTTCGGCTGAAGCTTGTCGAGCCGCGCGGCGCGCCAGCGTTCGGCCGACGACGGCCCCGGGACGCCCCAGCCCCCGGTCAGCGCCGGGTCGGCCAGCTCATAGGAGCCGAAGGTCGCCAGCGAATCGTTCTCCGTCGGCGCGCGCCACAGCGTGACCTGGCCACCGCTGATCGTCAGGTCGCCCAACCCTTGGAGGGTTCCCCAGCGGTCGAAGCGGGCGTCGCCGAGGCGGATGGTGCCGTCCGAACCCGCACGCGACCCCCCACCCGAACCCAGCACCGTCGCCGGCCCGACGGCCGAGACCACCGCACGCGGAGCTGCCGCCACCGTTTCGGCCAGCAGCACATGGGCAGTCGTGACGACGTGCCCCGCCGCGGCCCAGGGCGTGTCGGACGCCAACTCCGCGGTCACCGTGTGCCAGTGCTCGCCGGGCGCGTCCGCGCCGTCCGCCACCACCGGCAGCGCGACCTCGCACGACTCGCCGGGCTGAACCGCCGCCACGTCCAGCACCCCACGGGCCCGCTCGTGCCCGTCGACCTCGTGCACCCACGCGAAGCGCAGGTCAGCGGTGTCGCCGTCGTGGCGCAGGTTGGTGATGGTGACGGCGTCCCGGGTCAGGGCGATGCGGATCGGCGTGGCCACCGCCGCGAACTCGGCCAGCGCGGGCGTCGGCGTCCCGTCGGCCAGGACCATCCCGTCGCAGACGAAGCTGCCGTCGTGGACCGGTTCGCCGAAGTCGCCGCCGTACGCGTGGTACGGGGTCCCGTCCGGCGTCGTGGTGAGGATGCCGTGGTCGCGCCACTCCCACACGAAGCCGCCGGCGATGGCCGGGTTGGCGTCGAAGCAGGCCTCGTAGTGGGCGATGCCGCCGGCGCCGTTGCCCATCGCGTGCACGTACTCGCACAGCAGGATCGGCCGGTTCGGGCGGACCCGGACGAGGCGTTCGAGTTCCTCGACCGGCGCGTACATCCGGGAGACGACGTCGACGTAGCGGTCGTCGTGGTCGTTCTCGTAGTGGACCGGCAGCGAGGGGTCGCGGCGCTTGATCCACGCCGCCATGGCCGCGAGGTTCGCCCCCTTGCCAGACTCGTTGCCCAGCGACCACGCGATGAGGCTGGGGTGGTTCTTGTCCCGCTCGAGCATGCGCTCGGCGCGGTCGAGGTAGACGTCGCGCCAGTCCGGGTCGTCGGACGGGTTGCCCCGCCAGCCGGACAGCTCGAACCCGTGGGTCTCGATGTCGCACTCGTCGATCACCCAGAAGCCCAGCTCGTCGGCCAGGTCCAGCAGCCGCGGGTGCGGTGGGTAGTGGCTGGTCCGGATCGCGTTGATGTTGTGCCGCTTCATCAGCAGCATCCCGGCGCGGACGTCGTCCTCGTGGAACACCCGCCCGTCCGTGGGGTGGAAGTCGTGGCGGTTCACGCCCCGGATCCGCAGCTGACGCCCGTTCACCAGCCACCGGGCACCGTCGATCTCGACCCGCCGGAACCCGACCTTGAGCGTCACCGTCTCGGCAGCGTTGGCGACCGTCACCGTGTACAGCCGCGGCACGTCTGCGCTCCACGGCTCGGTGGGGCCGACGTCGATCGTGCCCGAGCCCTCGGCGTCCGGGATGGTGTGGTCGAGCCTGAGCTCGGGGCACGTGAGGCGGACGGGGTACGCCTCGGCCGTGCACCGCAGCTCCGGGGTGAGGGTGCCGCGGCCGGTGGCCGGATCCCGGTCGGCGCGCAGCCAGACGTCGTCGAGGCCGCCGTCGGGTCGGTGGAGCAGCGACACCTCGCGGAAGATGCCCGGCAGCCACCATTGGTCCTGGTCCTCGACGTAGCTCATCGCGGACCACTGGTGCACCCGGATGTGCAGCACGTTCCCACCCGGGCGCATGGCGTCCGTCACGTCGAGTTCCTGCCGCAGGCGGCTGCCGCGGACGACACCCACCGCGGTGCCGTTGAGCCACACCCGCCCGATCGACTCGATGCCGTCCAGCCGCAGCCAGACCCGTCCGGATGCCAGCCACGCGGCGGGTACGTCGACGGTGCGCCGGTAGTCGCCGGTCGGGTTGGCGTCCGGCACGCGCGGCGGGTCGAGCGGGAAGGGGTACTGGACGTTGGTGTACGCCGGACGCCCCCACGCGCCGTCCCCACGCAGGACCCAGTGGGACGGCACGTCGATGACCGCCCAGCCGGAGTCGTCGGACGCCGCGGCGTCCGCCTCGACGGCGGTGGGGGAGTACTTGAACCTCCACGCTCCGCACAGGTCGAGCACGGGCGCGGACGAGTCCAGGTGGCTGCGGGGCGCGACGCGGCGTCCCGAACCCGGCGAGATCTCTTCGATGTAGGTGGTCATGGCCCCTTCGAACTCAGCCCTTCGTCGCGCCGAGGGTCAGCCCGGCGACGAAGTGCTTCTGCAGCAGGAAATAGATGACGATGGTCGGCAGGGCGATGAGCACCGAACCCGCCGAGACGAGGTTGTGGTTGGTGAAGAACTGCCCCGACAGGTTGGTCAGCGAGCTCGTGATGGGGAACAGGTCGCCGTTCTGCAGCAACACGGTCGCCCAGAAGAACTCGTTGTAGATCCACGTGACCTCCAGGGTCGCCAGCGCGGCCAGCGACGGACGGATCAGCGGGAGCGTGAGCTCCCAGTACTGCCGCCACAGGCTGGCCCCGTCGACCATGGCCGACTCGTAGATCTCCTTCGGCAGCGCCTTCATGTAGTTGCTCAGCACGAAGGTGCAGAACCCCACCTGGAACGCCACGTTGACCGCGATCAGGCCCCAGTAGGAGTTGAGCAGCGTCCCGGAGTCGCTGAACCAGAACGGCACCTCGATCGCCTGGAACATCTTGAACACCGGGATCAGCAGCGCCTGGGGCGGCAGCAGGTTGCCGGCGGTGAACGCCGCCAGCAGGACGATGTTGAGCGTCCAGCTGAACCGGGCGATGATGAACGCCACCATCGAGGCCAGGAACAGCGTCAACAGGACGGCCGGGATGGTGATGATCGCCGAGTTCAGGAACTTGCGCCCGAACTCGCCCATCGTCCACGCGTCGATGTAGTTGGACAGCGTGAACCCGCCGAAGCTGAGGTAGCCGTACTGGGCGGTGTACTGGTAGTCGCGCAACGACGCGAGGACCGCGTACACCAGCGGGATCAGCCAGAGGACGGTCACGACCGCGAGGAACACGTGGGTCGCGATGCGCCCTCTGGTCCAGGGCCGCTTGCGGATCTCGGCGGTGTCGACGACTGCGGGCGGGACCGCCACGGGGGTTTCGGCGCTCATCGCTGGTCCTCCTTCATGACGATGCGCAGGTAGACGATGATGAACAGCGTCGACATGACGAGCATGATCGTGGCCAGGGCCGAGCCGAAGCCGATGCGTTGGGCCTCACCCACGATGTTGCGGGTCACCTCGGTGGCCAGCAGTTCGAGGCCGTTGCGTCCGCGATTGATCACCCACACCAGGTCGAAGGCGCGCAGCGAGTCGATGAACGTGATCACCAGGACGACGATGTTGATCGGGAACAACACCGGGAAGACGACCTGGAAGAACGTCCTCGACTCGGACGCGCCGTCGATCTGGGCCGCCTCGCGGAGCGACGGATCGACGCCCTTGAGACCCGCGAGGTACAGCAGCATGACGTAGCCGACGTGCCGCCACGCCGTGGCGATCAGGGCCGCCCACAGGTTGTACTGCGGGTCGCCGTACCAGTCGATGCTCGTGCCCAGAAGCTGGTTGAGCAGGCCCTGGTCGCGGCTGAAGATGAGCTGCCAGATGAAGCCGATCAGGGCCATCGACAGGACGACGGGCAGGTACAGGGAGGTCTGGTAGAACTTCGTGTACTTGACCTCGCGGTCGATCAGCACCGCAATGAGCATGCCGAACGGCGTCGCGATGCCGAACAGGACGACCAGCCAGATCACGTTGTGCTGGATCGCCGGCCAGAAGGCTGGGTAGATCGTCGCCGCCTCGGTGTACCAGCGGGTGCCCACGAACTCCGCCTCGCTGAACGGTCCGAAGCCGTCCCAGTTGAAGAACGAGAACACCACCGTGGCGATCGCGGGTCCCCACACCAGCGCCGCGGCGACCGCGGTCGGGATGAGGACCATCAGGGCCACGGTCAGCCGGTCCCGGCCGGACAGCCGCGTGCCGCGGCGTCCGGACCGAGACCTGGTCAGGGTTTGTGCCTGGCTCATGACGCGAAGATCGACTTCTTCTGCGCCTCCACACTGCTGAGGATCGAGGAGAGGTCGTCGGGGTTGCGGACGAAGCTCTGGATGGCCGGGCCCATCACCGTGGACGCGAAGTCGGGACGGCTGTCGCGGTCGAGGAACAGGGAGACGTCGGTGGCCTCCTTGAGCAGCTTCAGCGCCTTGGTCTGCAGGCCGGTGTACTTCGACACGTCGGCGTCCTCGCTGGTCGCCACGACGGACGGGTCGGCCTGGACGAGGATGTCCTGGGCGGCGGCGGTGCCGAGGTAGCCCAGCCACTTCTTGGCGCCGGCCTCGTTCTTCGGACGCCGGCTCATCATGAAGCCGTCGGTCGGGGCCTCGATGGCCCCCGCGCCGATCGCCGAGTCGACCTCGGGGAACGCGAAGAAGTCCAGGTCCTCCTGCTCGGCGCCCTTCGCGAACTGCTGCGCGGCGAAGGTGCCCAGGTAGTACATGGCCGACTCGCCCTTCTGCAGCGACTGCGCGGCCTCCTGCCAGGTGCGGCCCAGCGCGTCCGCCTGGTGGTAGGGCAGCAGACCCTTCCACGTGTCGAAGACCTTGACGACCTTCGGACCCGTCCAGTCCTCCTTCCCGGCCATCAGGTTGATGTGGTAGTCGTAGCCGTTCACGCGGAGGTTGAGGATGTCGAAGGTGCCCATCGCCTCCCAGCCGTCCTTGTCGGCGAAGGCCAGCGGCGTGAGGCCGTCCGCCTTGATCTTGTCGCCGAGGGCCTTGAACTCGTCGAGGGTCTTCGGCACCTCGTAGCCGCGCTGCTGCCAGACGCTGGGGCGGTAGAGCACGACCCACGGGTAGTAGGTGTTCGGCATGACGATGGCCTTGCCGTCGGCGGTGGAGCACGCCTTCTTCAGGCTGTCCGGGATGCCCGGGGTGGCGTTGAACACGTCGGTGATGTCGCCGACCAGGTTCTTCTCGGCGAAGAAGCGGGCGCGGTAGCCGGCGAACCAGCCGAAGGTGTCGTCGGGGGAGCCCTGGAGGTAGTTGTTGATGTTCTCCTGGAACGTGGTGTGCGCCACCGTGTTCATCTTGATGCTCAGGCCCGGGTTGGCCTCGCTGAACGCCTTGGCGACGGCCTCGATGGCCTGCTTCGGGACGGGGTCGGCCTGGTTGTTGCCGAACGTGATCTCACCGGCCGCGGACGCCGCGCCTCCGGGGGAACCGCTGGGGCTGCCGCAGGCGGCCAGGGTCGGGCCGGCCAGGGCGGCGAGGCTGACGCCCATGGCGCCGCGGAGCAGGGAGCGCCGGGAGAATCCGCTGACGGGAGCGGAGGGGAAAGAGGCCAGGTACTGGGCTTCGGTCTGGGGACGGGACATCGATGTTCCTTCTCAAGGTTGGTGGCGGGCGGCGGCGGCGTCGGTGAAGACGCGGCAACCCCACGCGTCGAGCACAACCGCGTGCCCGGCGTGGACAGGGGCGCCGTCGACGGCGTCGACGACGTCATGCGGCACCGTCGCCCGGGCGGGCGCGGCGCTCCAGTTGTGCAGGAACCAGGTCCTGCACCCACGGGCGACCCCGGAGAGCACCGTGGTGCTGGGGTCCGGTCGCCACACCGCGCCGACGGGGTCGGGCACGACGTGGCGGAGGATGTCGGCCGCGAGCGCCCGGTTGGGCACGGTGCCGACGTACGTGATGCGGCCCCGCCCGTGGGGGCGGGTGGTGACCGCGGGGAACGTGCCGAAGCGGTGGTGGCGGTACGTGGCCAGCACCTCGGCGTCCATCACCTGGAGGCCGTCGGCCCAGTGGGTGGCGGCGGCTTCGTTGGTGGTGGGGAGGGGGCCGTCGACCGGGATCGGGGTGGTGAGGTTGGAGAACTCCTCGTACCGGACGCCGGCCGCCTCGTGGAGGCGGTCGGGGGCGACGGCCAAACGGGCGCGGGCCTCGTGGTCGCCGTAGCCGGTCCGGATGCCGAGCACCAGGTGTCCACCGGCGGCGGCGTAGTCGTGCAGGAGGTCGAGGTCGGCGTCCGTGGCGGTGTAGAACGCGGGGGCGATGAGGACGGGGTGGGTTCGCGCCAGCGCTTGGGGGCTGTGCTCGGCGGCCTGCTCAGCGGGCAGGTAGCGGACCTGGACGCCGGCGTCCACGGCGCCCTGCTGGAACGCGCGGACGATGTCGGCGTAGGCGGTGGCGCGCGGGGAGCCGTCGGCGTTCGCGAGGGGAGGGTGGCCCTCGAAGGCGAGCTTGGAGTCGGTGCTCCACAGGATGGTGACGTCGGCGTCCGGTTGGTAACCGTCGAAGGAGGTGCCGAGGGCGGCGAAGAGGTTGCCGATCTCGGCGACTTCTGTGTAGATGCGGCCGGGTTCTTGGCTGTGGGGCAGGACGCCGCCCCAGTAGGTCTCGGTTCCCCACGGCAGCGAGTGCCAGTGCCAGTACTCGACCATCGCCGCGCCGCGCGCCACGAGGGCGAGGGCGGCCTGGGTCAGCTGGCCGGGGTAGGGCGGCTGGTTCTGCCAGCTGAGGTGGATCGAGGAGACGCTGGTCTCGGTGACGAGGAAGCGCTCTTGGCGGATCGCCCAGGACCGGTCGGCCAGCTCGAGAAGGCCCGCGACGCCCGTGCGGACCCAGTGGTCGGGGGCGGGGAGTTCAAGCGCGCGGTCGAGGTGGTCCTGCATGCCGTAGTAGGCGTTGGTGGCGGTGACGTCGAGGGCTCGGGCGGTGCGGTGCTCGTCCATGGCCGGGCGGTCGAAGGCGATGCAGGTGGTGACGAACTGGTGGGGGGCCGCGTACTGGCGGACGATGTCCGCCTGCCAAGCGATGTAGTCGGCGACGAGGCCGCACTGGAAGCGGCGCCAGGCCAGGTCGTACTGCGGCTGGAGGTTCCCATCGGGGCGCCACAGCTCCTCCCACGCGGAGAGGCTGTGCGACCAATAGACGAGGCCCCACTCGCGGTTGAGGGTGTCGACGTCGGCGTAGGTGGCGCGGAGGTGGTCGACGAAGGCGGCGAACGTGCCCTCATTGTGGAGGAGGAGGGCGCCGGGCTCATTGTCCACCTGGAAGCCGATGACCGCCGGGTGGTCGGCGTAGCGCCCGACCACGGTGCGGATGATGCGTTCGGCGTAGTGGCGGAAGGTCGGGTGGGTGAAATCGATCTCCTGGCGCGAGCCCCACCCGAGCGGACGGCCGGTGGCGATCTCGCCGGCGATCTCGGGGTGCTTGGTCTGCAGCCAGGGCGGGCACGCGTAGGTCGGGGTGCCGAGGATGACGCCGATGCCCCGGGCGTGGGCGCCATCGAGGACGGGCTGGAGCCAGTCGAGGTCGAATTCGCCGTCGCGGGGCTCCCAGGTCGACCACGTGGACTCGCCGACGCGGATCACCGTGAAGCGCGCCTCGGCCATCAGGTCGAGGTCGCGCTCGAGCCGCAGGTCGGCCTGGTACTCGGGGTAGTACGCGGCGCCGAACCTGAGGCTGGTCAGCGGTGACGGTGTCATCTGGTCTCCACGATGAGGGATGCGATGGACCAAACGTTACCGGTAACAGTTCCGCGTGTGAAGAGTTTCGGCCGATTGAGTCTTCTGAGCGCCGAGGGCTCGGGTTCCGTACGCCGAGGGCTCGGGTTCCGCACGCCGAGGGCTCGGGTTCCGCACGCCGAGGGCTCGGGTTCCGCACGCCGAGGGCTCCCATTCCCCTGGGCGAAGGCCTGCGAAGCGCCAACTGCGTTCGGAGTCGATGGCGGCATGACGCGCCGAGCACGTTTGTCCACACCGACCGGGATTCGGTCCGAGGACCGAGCCCTCGCCAGCCCGAACCTGAGCCCTCGGCGCCCAACCCGAGCCCTCGGCGGGGAAAGGGGTGACCAAGGCGCCTGTGAGCGGTAACGTTTGGGCAAGGGACCCCGTCCCCCCCCCCAGTGAAGGACGCCACCATGCCGCAGCAGCACCCTCCCGCCGAGCGGAGCGGCAAGGCGCCCACCATCTACACCGTGGCAGCCCATGCGGGGGTGAGCCACCAGACGGTGTCGAGGTACCTGAAGGGTGAGTCCCTGCGCGCGGGCAACCGCGAGCGCGTGGAGCAGGCCATGAAGGAGCTCGACTTCCAGGTCAATGACACCGCCCGGGCGCTGGCCACCAACCGCGCACGTCGGATCGGGGCGTTCATCTTCGAGGTCGACGACTGGGCGCCCCAGCGGGTCCTGAGCGGCGCCGCCGAGGCTGCCCGCAAGGCCGGCTACGTCCTCGACATCGTCCGGGTGGACTCCAGCGACGACGCCTCCATCGACCAGGCCGTCAACCTCATGAACCGGACATCCCTGGCCGGCGTGGTTGTCCTGTCCCCGTCCGACCCCATGCTCGAGCGACTGCGCCTCGAACGCCTGCGCGCCCCGTGGTTCGTCGAGGCCGAACCCGCCCTCGAGGAGGGCCAGGACGACACGGCTCACCACCCGTTCGCCCAAGTCGTCAACCACTTGGCGGACCTCGGCCACGAGCGGTTCTTCTACGTCGGCGGGCCCCTCACCTGGCTCCCGGCGCGCAACCGTCGCGCGGCGTACCGCGAGGTCATCCGCCGCCGCGGCCTGGTGAACTGCGGCGAGACCACCGGCGAGTGGGGCGCCCCCTGGGGAGCCCAGGCCATGCGGTCCTTCCCGGTCGGCGACAAGCCGACGGCCGTCGTCGCCGCCAGCGATCAGCTCGCCCTCGGCGCGCTCCACTGGCTCCACGAGCGGGGCATCCGCGTCCCGGAGGACGTCAGCGTCACCGGCTACGACGGCATCCCGGACGCCGCGTACTTCTGGCCGCCGCTGACCACCGTCGAGGTCGACTTCGCCCACCTCGGACGCCGCACGGTGGCCGCCCTGCTCGCCCACGAGGCCAGCGGACGCCGCCCTGACGACACCACCGGGCCCACCAGCACCCTCGTGGTGAGGGCGTCCAGCGGGGCACCCGCCACGGCCAGGTAACGCAATCTGAGCCCTCGGCGGACCGGACCCGAGCCCTCGGCGCAGCGGACCCGAGCCCTCGGCGGACCGGACCCGAGCCCTCGGCGCAGCGGACCCGAGCCCTCGGCGCAGCGGACCCGAGCCCTCGGCGCACCCAACCCGAGCCCTCGGCGGAACCCACGGGTGACGCCCCGGTGACGCGCAGCGGCGACGCTTGCGGCATGGCCAGCCCGCTGAGCGCCCGCACCTCCAGGGGGGCGATCGTGGCGATCGACCCGACCAACCCGCCGCCCCGGGTCGTCCCGTTCCAGTACAACCCGGACGAGGTGGTCCGCGAGATCGTTCCGCACGCGCCGCCCTCGGGCGGAGCGGGCTCCGACGTGCGCCGGCTGTGGGGCGCGGGGGTCGAGACGGTGAAGCTCACCCTCGACCTGGACGCCGCGGACAACGTCGGCGACGGACGCGCGCTCGCTTCGGTCGGCGTGTTGGCGCGGCTCTCGGCCCTCGAACTGCTGCTGTACCCGGCGACCACGAGGGTCATCGCCAACACCGTGCTGCAGGCCGCGGGCGCGATCGAGATCCTGCCGCCGACGGGTCCCCTCGTGGTGCTCACCCTCGGCCCGCGGATGGTCGTGCCGGTCTCGATCAAGAGCCTCACCGTCACCGAGCAGGCGTTCGGGCCCGACCTGGCCCCGATCCGCGCCACGGTCGCGCTGGGCGCCACGGTGCTCACGTACTCCGACCTGCCGATCACCGATCCGGGCCACGCCATGTACCTCGTCCACCAGGCCCTCAAGGAGGGCGTCTCGCTGCTGGCTCCGGTCGCAGCCCTCACCGAGGACGCCTGACATGGCCGGCCGGTACGACGGCGTCGAGATCACCGAGACCCAGGTCCCCGACGGCGACGGCGGGCTGCGCACCGTGCGCTACCTGCGCCGCCGTCCGGCACCCAGGGAACCCACCCTGCCCCCGCTCGCGCTGCACCGCGTGGTGGCCGGCGACCGGCCGGACCTGCTGGCGTCCCGCCACCTCGGTGACCCCACCGTGTGGTGGCGGATCGCGGACGCCAACCGCGTCCTCGACCCCGCCGAGCTGACCGCGACGCCCGGCGACGTCGTCGTCATCCCGACACCGGAGCTCTGACATGGACCTCGGCACCCACCTCGCCGTGCTGGCCGGCCCCACCGTCCCGCTCCCGTTGCCGCAGCCCATCGCGGCACGGCTGCTCGGCGTGGCGGTCCGTGAGACCGACGACGCCCGCTCGGCCTTCACGCTCACCTTCGACGCCGGGCGCTCCGGTCCGGCCGACCTGCTGGACGTGCCGTTGTTCGAGTTCCCGCCGCTGCTGTCGGGGTCGCGGGTCAGTGTGGTGGTCAGCGTGAACGGCATCCCGCAGGTGCTGGTCGACGGGTTCGTCACCCGCATCGAGCACAGCCCGGCGACCGGGTCGGGGGCGTCCCGGGTCACCATCACCGGTGAGGACGCCTCCTGGCTGCTCGACCGCGAGGAGGTCACCCGCGAACTGCCCATGGACGACTACCCGCAGGTGCTCCTGCTGCTGGCGCCCTACGCCGCCCGCGGGATCGTCCCGATGGCCGTCCCGCCGCTCGACATGGACCCGCCGCTGCCCATCATTCGCGTGCCCCAGCAGCGCGCCACCGACCTCGCCCACCTGCAGGAGCTCGCCCAGCGACACGGCTACGTGACGTACGCCATCCCGGGCCCCACCCCGGGCATGAGCAGCATGTACTGGGGGCCGCAGGTGCGCGTCGGCGTCCCCCAGCGGGCGATCACGATCGGACAACTGCCGTCGACCAACGTCGTCGGCGACGTGCAGTTCACGCTGGACGCCCACGGGCCCGTCGAGGTGCGCGGACGTGACCGCGACCGCACCACGGGGGTCGAGCTGCCCATCCGGACCACGCCGCCGCTCCGGCTCCCGCTCTCGGCGCTGCCGCTGGCCGTTCTGCGCGCCGGCGACACCCGGGTGCGGCTCACCACGGAGTCGGGCAGCTCGGTCGTCGGCACGCTGATGCGCGCCCAGGCCGAGGTCGACCGGGCGGCGGACGCGGTGACGGCGACCGGCACGCTGGATGGGGCGCGGTACGAGGGCGTGTTGCGCCCGCGCGGGCTGGTCGGGCTGCGCGGCGCCGGGTGGGCGCACGACGGGCTGTGGTACGTCCGCAGCGTCGAGCACACCTGGACGCGCGGGTCGTGGACGCAGGCGTTCACCCTCGCCCGGGACGGGTACGGCTCCACGGTGCCGGCGGTGCTGCCATGAAGCGGCTGTACGGGGTGTACGCGGGCGAGGTCGTCACCAACATCGACCCGTTGATGCTGGGCCGGGTGCAGGTGAAGGTGCCCGCGGTCCTGGGCGAGGGGACCCTGAACTGGGCCATGCCGTGCGCACCGTTCGCCGGAAACGGTGTCGGCCTGTTCACGGTGCCCCCGGTCGGGGCGAACGTCTGGGTGGCGTTCGAGGCTGGCGACCCCGACCACCCGATCGTGCTGGGTGGCTTCTGGGGCGCCACCGAGGCCCCCGACCCGACCGGGCTGCCGACCACCAAGGTGTGGAAGACCGACTGCATCACCCTCAAGCTCGACGACCTGCCCGGTGCGGGCGGCCTCACCATCGAGGTCAACCCGCCGGCCGTGGTGATGCCCATCAAGATCGCGGCAACCACGTCCGGCCTGGAGCTGAGCGTGGGCGCGTCGAAGGTCGTGCTCAACGGCGTGACCGTCAAGATCAACGACGGGGCCCTGGAGGTGCTGTGATGGCCAGCCCGCTGCTCGCGATGAACTCCACGGTGCTGTGCTCGCACGGCGGCCAGGCGAAGGCGACCGCGCCGGCGTCCCGGGTGCTCCTCGGCGGCGCGCCGGCCGTCCTGGCCCCGCCGCCGTGGACGGTCGCCGGCTGCCCGCTCCCGCCGAACGCGGGCGGCCCGTGCGTGACCGCGACGTGGGCCACCAGCAGCCTCCGCGTCACGAGCATGGGGCAGCCACTCGTGCTGTCGTCCGGCTCGGCCACCTGCGCGCCCACGGGCGTGCCGCTGATGCGGGTCGCCTTCCAGGTGCGGGTGATGGCGACATGACCCACCTCGGCTTCCCCCTGCGGCTGGACGCCCGCGGGCGTGTCGCGGTCGCCGACCACGAGCGGTGGCTCGCCGGCCTCTTCGAACAGGTGCTGTTCACCCGCCCGGGCGAGCGCGTGAACCGGCCCACCTTCGGCGCGGGACTGCACGACCTCGTCTTCGAACCGCTGGGCGCCGGCTTCGCCGACACCACGAACGCCCTCGTCATGGGCGCGCTACAGGCCGAGTTGGGCGAGCTGGCCCGCGTCGAGGCGGTCGAGGTGAGCGTCGAGGACACCACGGTCCACGTCGCCGTGCGCTACCAGCCGTTGAACCTGCCCGCCGGCGAGACCCGGGTCGTCCGCGTGGCGGGAGACGCGCCATGAGCCCGACACACCGGAGCACCCCCGACCAGAGCCTGCCTGACCGCCGCGCCCGCGTCGCCGACGTGCCCGCTGCCCTGCTCGCCGCCGTCGACCGGGACGACCGGCGCGCGTTCGTCGCCGGTTCGGGACCCCCCGAGCCGACCGGCATCGACTTCGTCGAGGTGGTGCCGATGGCGCTCACCATGGCCGTACTCGGCCGCGTCCGGCCCCCACGGTGGCGGACGCTGCTGGTGCACCTCCTGCGCGGACCTGTTCCCCCTGAGTGGGACGCCACCCGCGTCGAGGTGGTGGGCGGCGTCCGGGCCGACCCGGCGCTCAACCCGGTCGGCATCGCTTGGTCGGTGCCCGCGCTGGCCATCACCGGCCCGCCGGGCGGGCCGGTGCCGCCGCTGCCGCCGGGCGTCACCCCCGCCGACCGCATCCTGGTGCAGGCCGTCGTCGCCGAGCAGCAACGCGACCGCGTCCTCGTCGCGCGCACCACCACCTGGGGAGACCTCTCCGGCTACGTGTTCCGCGTGCTGGCCGCCGACCGCGAGTCGCTGCCCGACGACCTCGACCCGCCCCTGGCCCAGGACCGGTTCAGCTTCGCCGTCGAGTGCGATGCGCCCCTGGACTGCCAGCGGCCCTCGCCGGCCGCCAGCGCCGCGGGCCCCCAACCCGTCCTCGACTACCTCGCCCGCGACTGGCCCGCCCTTCGCCGCAGACTCCTCGACCGGTTCGCCGCGCTCGTCCCCGGCTGGACGGACGCCAACGCCGCCGACATCGGCGTCACGCTCCTCGAGCTGTTCGCCCACCTCGGCGACGAGTTGGCCTACCGGCAGGATGCCGCGGCCGTCGAGGCCTACCTCACCACCGCCCGCCTGCGCACCTCGGTGCGCCGCCACGCCCGGCTGCTGGGGTACCCGATGGGCGACGGCTGCTCGGCCCGCACATGGTTGGCCCTCCACACCGAGGCGGCCACCACCCTCGACGCGGGCAGCGCCGTGAGCGACGGCGGTGCGGCGCCAACCCCGCCCGGCCAGCGCCGCACGCCGGTCGAGGCCGTGGACGCCGGCGCCACCGTCTTCGAGACGACGCGCACCATCGACCTGTTGCCCGCGCGCAACCTGGTCCCGCTGCACACCTGGGCCGACCGAGGCCATGCGCTGCCGGCCGGAACCACCGCGGCGTTCCTCGCGGTGCCCGAAGGCGACGACCTGCAGCTGCGCGCCGGGGACGTCCTCCTCCTCGTCGAACTGCCGCCGGGAGGGGCGTCCAGGTGGGCCGACGCGGCCAACGGCGACCCGGGCCACCGGCACGCGGTCCGACTCGCCCGCGAACCCGTCATCGTGCCGGACGCCTGGGCCCCCGGCACCACCGTGCTCGAGATCCGCTGGGGCACCGAGGACGCCCTCGCCAGCCCGCTCGTCGTCTCCGAGCCCGGGCCCGACGGACGGCCCATCGCCCGCGCCGTGGCCCTGGCCAACGTCGTCCTCGCGGACGCCGGCGCCACCGTCCTCGACGAACCGCTCCCGCAGGTAGACGACGGCGGTTCCTTCGACCGCGCCCCGCGCGCCCCCTTCCGGCCGCGCCTCTCCCGGCCGGGCGTCGCCTTCGTGGACGCCGTCGACCCGCTCGCCGGGCCCACGGCCGGGGGGTCCAGCGCCCGGCGCACCCTCGCCACGACCCCGGCGGACGCCCGCGCCGCCGTCGCGCTGGACGACGGGCGCCGCACCTGGACCGTGCGCCGTGACCTCATCGCCAGCTCCGGACTCGACCCGCACGTCGTGGTCGAGGCCGACGGCGGCGGGGTCGCCTGGCTGCGGTTCGGCGACGGCGTGAACGGGCGGCGTCCGGCGGTCGGCACGCTGTTCTCGGCCAGCTACCGGCTGGGCTCCGGGGCATCCGGCAACGTCGCGCCCGGTGTGCTCACCGAGCCGCTGCTGCGGGCCGACGGGTCCATCGCGTTCGCGGCCGGCGTCCAGGCGTGGAACCCCTTGTCCGCGCAGGGCGGGCAGGACCCGGAGCCGGTCCGGACCGTGCAGCAGTTGGCCCCGCAGTGGTTCCGCCGGCAGGAGCGCGCGGTCACCACCGACGACCACCGGATCGTCGCCGAGGGCGTCGACGGCGTCCAGCGGGCCGTCGCCCGTCGCCGGTGGACGGGCTCCTGGCACGCGGTGGAGGTGCTCGTCGACGTGGTCGAGGCCCGCGCCGGCGACCCCGGCGTGCCGGACGCCGTGCTGGCCGGCCTCGAGTCCCGCCGGATGGCCGCCACCGACGTCGAGGTGCGGCGTCCGCTGTGGGTGCCTGTGCACGTCCGGCTCGACGGCTGCGTGCTCCCGGGGCACCTCGCGAGCCGGGTCGCCGGGCAGGTCCGCGACCTCCTGTCGGCGGGCGTGCTGCCCGACGGGCGGCGCGGACTGTTCCACCCCGACAACCTCAGCTTCGGGCAGCCGCTGCGCCTCTCGGACGTCGTGGGCACGGCCATGACCGTGCCCGGCATCGCATGGCTGGAGGTCACCACGCTCGACCGGCTGGGCGGCACCGACTCCGCGGCCAACATCGCCGCCGGGCAGCTGGTGGTCGGCCCGCGCGCGGTGATCCGCTGCGACAGCGACCCCAACCTGCCCGAGTTCGGCCGCGTCGACGTCGTGCTGGGAGGCGGGTCATGACCGAGTACCAGGTCCCACCCGGGCAGCCCGCGCTGAGCCGCCGCGCCCGCACCCACCCGCAGTCGCTGGCCGCGCAGCGCGCCGTGCTGGCCGAGCCCGGCAACGCCCCGGCGATCCGCGGGCTGGCCACGCAGTCGGACGCCGAGCCCGCCATCGCGCTGCTGGACGCCTTCGCCGTGGTCGCCGACGTCGTCAGCTTCTACTCCGAGCGGCTCGCGAACGAGGGCTACCTGCGCACCGCGACCGAGCGTCGCTCCGTGCGTGAGCTGGCCCGCACGCTGGGCCACGAGCTGCGGCCGGGCGTGGCCGCGCGCACCGAGCTGGTCCTCACCGTCGAGGACGCCCCCGGGGCGCCGCTCACGGCGCACGTCGCCGCGGGCACCCCCGTGCAGTCGGTGCCCGGGCCCGACGAGGTGCCGCAGGTCTTCGAGACCTCCGCCGCGTTCACCTCGCACGCCGTGTGGAACGCGATCCCCGCGGTGGCGTCCGAGCCGCAGGTGGTCGAGGCCCGCGACGACGAGGTGTGGCTGGCGGGCCGGTTCCCCGGGCTCCGCCGGGGGGACGCCCTCCTCGTGGTCGGCGACGAGCACCTCGTCCAGAGGCTGCGCCCGGGCGACCTCGAGCGGGACGCCGACACGTTCGCCCTACGCCGGGTCGCGGCGGCCACGGTCGACCCGCCGGGCCACCCGGGCTGGACGCTGCTGACCCTCGTCCCGGCCCCAGGGGAACGGCCCCTCGCCGCCAAGCAGGACCAGCGCGTCTGGCACCTCACCGAGCGCGCCCAGCTCTTCGGGGCCACCGCTCCCGACCCCAACCTCCTGTGGGCGGGCGGGGAGGCGAAGCACCCGCCGGGCAGCGAGCTCGTCGACGCGAACGACCGGACCCCCGCCCACCTGGTCTGGACCGGCTACGAGCTGCCCGACGAGGAGGCGCCCACCGAGATCGAGGTGGACGGCGACCGGTCGTCCATCACGGTCGGGTCGTGGGTCGTCCTCGAGCAGGAGGGCGCCGCCGAGGCCTACGTCGTGGAGGCGGTGGAGGCGTCCGGCGCCAGCAGGTGGGGTGTCTCCGGCAAGATCACCCGGCTCACCCTCCACACGAAGTCGGGCCTGGGCCAGTTCGACCGCCCCGCCGCGCTCGTCCACGGCGTGGGCGTCGGGCTGCCGGCGGCGCGGCGTCCGGCACCGCCCCTGGTGCCCGGTCCGACCCTGGCGCTCGTGCGCTTCGAACCGCTGCTGGCGCCGGGGCAGACGGTCGTGCTGCAGGGCACGGACGCCGACGGCATCGCCCGCGTCGAGGTGGCCACCGTGCTGCACTGCGCGGACGCCGGCGACGCGGTCACGCTCACGCTCGCGGACGCCGTCACGTGGTCGTATCGCCCCGAAACCCTCGTGGTCAGGGGGAACGTCGTCGAGGCGACCCACGGCGAGACGGTGGGGCAGGTGCTGGGCAGCGGCGACGGGCGGACGCCGTTCCGCACCTTCGCGCTCCTGCGCCAGCCGCTCACGCACCTGCGCGCCCAGACCTCTTCGGGCGCGGCGCCCGTGCTCGAGGTCCGGGTGGACGGCGTCCGCTGGGCCGAGGTGGACGGGTTCGCCGACAGCGGGCCGCATGACCGGGTGTTCCGGCTCATCCGCGCGGAGGGGCCGCGCGAGGGCCAGCCCCACCAGCCGACGTCGGTCGTGTTCGGCGACGGCGTGCACGGGGCGATCCCACCGACGGGCGAGGAGAACATCGTCGCGGTGTACCGGACGGGGCTCGGCGCCGAGGGGGCGCTGGACGCCGGGCAGCTCGCGCTGCTGGTCCGCAAGCCGCACGGCGTCCGCGGCGTGACCAACCCGTCCGCGACCGTCGACTGGGCGCCACCGGAGGCGCTCGAGGAGGCGCGGGTGAACGCCCCGCAGCGGGTGCGCACGCTCGACCGGGCCGTCTCGGCGTCGGACTTCGCCGACGTGGCGCGGGGCTACGCCGGCGTGGGGCAGGTCAGCGCCGAGGAGGTCTGGGACGGGCGCAGGTCGGTCGTCGTGGTCAGTGTCCGCGCGGTCGGCGGGGGAGAGCCGTCGGCGTCCCTGCTCGACGACTTGGCCGGGACGATCGACGCGCTGCGGGATCCGCGGCTGCCGTTCCGGGTGCTGGCCGGCGGGCTGGTGGGCTTCGGCGCCCAGGTGGAGGTCAACGTCGACCCCGACTTCGAGGCGGCGGACGTGCACGCCGGCGTCCGTGCGGCGCTGGAGCGCGACGTCGGGGTGGCCGTGCGCGGCCTGGGCAAGGCGGTGACCGCGGCGTCCGTGCTGCTCAGCGTGCGCGGGGTGCCCGGGGTGCGCTACTGCACGATGCCGCGGCTGGGCGCGGAGGGCGCGGCGCTGCTCGTCGCCCGGGGTGCCCGCTGCGAGGGTGGGGTGCTGGTGGCCGCGGAGGTGCTGGCCCTCGACCCGGCCGCCGTCGTGATCGGAGACCTGCCATGACGACCGCCGACGACCTGTTCGCCCTGCTCCCGCGGCACATCCGGGCGCGCGACACCGGCACGCTCCGGGCGCTCCTGGAGGCGGTCGCCGCCGAGGCGTCCGTGCTGGACGCCGACCTCCGCGCCCTCTACGACGACTGGTTCGTGGAGACCGCGTCCCCGTGGGCGCTGCCCTACCTCGCCGACCTGCTGGGCGTCGACGACCTGCCCGAGGGGCCCGGACGCCGCGCGGTCGTGGCCAACACGCTCGACCACCGGCGCCGCAAGGGGACCGTGGCCGTCGCCGAGCAGGTGGCCCGCGACGTCGTCGGCCGCCCCGCCCGGGCGGTGGAGCACCTGCGGCTGCTGGCCGCGACCGCGCACCTCAACCACGTGCGGCTCGACCGGCCCGGCACCGCCGACGTGCGGCGGGTCGACGAGCTGAGCTCCCCGCGCGTGGCGAACGGCGCCCTGGACCCGCTGATGCACACACCCGAGGTGCGGCGCGCCGCGGGCGGCCGCGGCCGGTACGGCATCAGCTCCGTGTGGGTGCACGCGTTCGAGACGGTCGTCCAGGAACTCGTCGACGCCGAGGCCACGCCCGTCGCCACGCCGGGGGCCGAGGCGTGGTGGGTGCACCCCCTCGGCGTCCGGACGCCGCTGTTCGCGGTGCCGCGCGTGGAGGACGCGATGGAGCACCTCGCGGCCGAGGAGGACCTGCCCGTGCCGCTGCGCCCGCGCCGGTTGCTGGAGTCGTTGCGGCTGGCGCGGGCCGGGCTGGTCGCGGCGGACGCGCTGCCCGTGCGGGTCACGCTGGTGCCGGGCGACGGGGCGGGTTCCGACGTGGTGCCGATCACGCCCGACCGCCTGCTCGTGTGCCGGCTGGAGGACCTGCCGGACCCGGCGTCCGGGTGGCACGCCCTGGTGGACGCGGTCGAGGGGCACGTGCGGCTGTACCGCGACGGCGTGTTGGTCGTGCCCGGGGATGCCGCGGCGCCGGGCGCAGTCCTGGTCTCGCACTGCGTCGGCGGGCGCGCGGTGGGCGCCGGCGGCTACGACCGGGGCGACGTGCACGAGGAGGCGCTGGCGTCCGACGGCTACGTGCCGCGGCTCGACGGGGTCGTGGCCCAGCACCCGGTCGACCTCGGCGCCGGGGATTCCCTGGCGGACGCGCTGGCGGACGTGGCGGGGGAGTGGGCCGGGACCGGCGGCGCCGAGCCGACCGCGGGCGGTACGACCGTCGTGTCGATCGCCGACCCGGGCACGTGGCGCCACCCGGTCGCGGTGGAGGTCCCGGACGCCACGCGCCTCGTGCTGGTCGCCGCGACGTGGACGCCCCGACGGTTGGCCGGCGGGGCGATGGCCCCCGCGGTGCCCGGGGTGTACGCCCCCGACGGGATGCGCCCGGTGCTGCGCGGGGACGTGACCGTCACCGGGCGCGACGGTGCCGCGGTGGTGCTGGACGGGGTGGTGGTCATCGGGGACCTCGTGGTCCACGCCGACGGGATGACCGTCGTCACCGTGTCGCAGTGCACGGTCACCGGATCGGTGCGGGTGCTGGACGCGGGTGAGGCCGGCGCCAACGGCCTGACCGTGCGCGTGCTGCGCTCCCTGGTCGGACGCCTCGAGCTCGCCGACACGGTCCCGGCGGTGGAGGTGGTCGAGTCGGCGGTGAGCCCGGAGGTGGGTGGACTGGCTCCCACCGGCGCCACCGTCACCGCCCGCGGGGCGCACCTGGCCGTGACAGGGTCGACGGTCCGGGGCGACGTCGCCTGCCGCACGCTCGAGGGCACCGACGCCCTGCTCGACGGCACCGTCGTCGTGGCGCACCGCCAGGTCGGCTGCCTGCGGTACAGCCATGTCGGCGCCGGCTCCCGGGTGCCGCGGCAGTTCCAGCCGGCGGTGGGGCATCCGTCGTACGGGTCGGTCGACCCCGGCGACCCCGACTTCCTCGTGCTCGCCTCGCCCGCCCTGGAGACGGCGTCCGAGTCCGGCAACGAGGTGGGCGTGGACGCCCACCTGCGGCGTCCGGAACTGCTCGCGGCGGCCCGCCGGCTCGTCGCCGCGCACCTGCCCGTCGGCATCGACCTGCACGCCCGGGCCTCCCGGCGACCGAGATGAACGAAAGGACCGACCATGGGTGACTTCTCGCGCACCACGTTCACCGAGCGCAACGGCTACCGGGCGGTGCACCTGCAGCAGGGGCGCGTCGTCCTGGACGCGGACTTCAACGAGCAGGCCGACATCGCGGCCCACCACGACGAGACCCGCACCCTCGACGTCGTCGGGTGGGTCGGCGGCCCGCTGCCGGCCGATCCCGCGGCGTCCGGGCCGTTCGCGATCCGCGCGGCGGACGGCTCCGTCCCGGGCGGCGTGGCGTGGGGCGACCTCGTGGTCACGCCCGGCCGATACTACGTCGGCGGCGTCCTGACGGAGTCGTTCCCGCCCGACCCGTCGGCGGTGGGCTGGCCGCTGGCCGACCAGCCCTTCGGGGGGACGCCCGAGCCGCCGGCCGGCGACACGCCCCGGTTCGCGCTGTACCTGGAGGTCACCGACCACGAGGTGACCGCCGACGAGGCGCCCCGGCTGGCGGAGTCGGCGCTCGGCGGCCCCGACACGAGCGTTCGCCGGCAGACCACGTGGCAGGTGCGCTGGTCGCCACTGACCGACGAGGTGTGCCCCGACCTGGACGTGGGCTGGCTCGCCCGGACGCCGCGCACGATGGTGGCCGGGCTGAAGCAGGCGCCCGCGGCGTCCGACCCGTGCCGCATCGTGAGCGCGGGCGGCTTCCAGGGGCTGGAGAACCAGCTGTACCGGGTGCAGGTGCACGACGTGGACGGCGCCGGGTCGGGGCGGTTCGTGTGGTCGCGCGAGAACGGGTCGGTGGTCGCCGCGGCGCTGGCCCTCGGCACCACGACCGTGGTCGGGGCGGACGCCCGGCTGACCATCGACCGCGAGGGCCGCGACGCCGAACTGGACATCGCCGTCGGCGCCCTGGTGGAACTGACCAGCACGGATCGTCAGTTGCAGCGGGTTCCCGGGTTCTTGGGGACGGTCGTGGAGCGCACCGGCCTGGACCTGGACGTGGCATGGCTCGACGGCGGGCCCGCGGCGCTGGCCGAACTGGGCGCGGCGCCGATCGTCCGGCGGTGGGAGGGCGGCCCGACGAAGCTCGGCACGGGGGCGGTCGAGCTCGAGGACGGCATCACCGTGCGCTTTCCGACCGGCGGCGTCCCGCGGGTGGGCGACCACTGGCAGGTGCCCGCGCGGGCCGTCCAGCTCGCGTACGGGCTGGCCGGCACGAACGGCACCGTCGAGTGGCCGCCGCCGGGCTCCTCGTCGGAGGCGGTCGCACCCCTGGGGCCGGTGAGCCGGATCGCGGCCCTGGCCATCGTGGAGCGTTCGGTGGGGGCGGACGGCGTCGGGCTGTGGACGCTGGCGTCCGACTGCCGTCGGTTGTTCCCGCCGCTGACGGGGCTCGTCGAGTTGGATCTCGTGGGCGGCGACGGCCAGGAGTCCCTGCCGGGGGCCTGGCTCGATCAGCCGCTGCGCGTGGTGGTGCGCAACGGCGTCCGGCCGGTGGTGGGCGCGCGGGTGCGGTTCACGGCGTCGGACGCCGGCGTCCTGGGCGTGGCCGACCCGCCGGTGAGTGCGGGGGGCGCGGTCGAGGTGGAGACCGGCGCGGACGGGGTGGCGTCCGTGCGCTGGCTGTTGGACGCCGCGGGGCCCGTCACGCAGGTGCTGGCGGCGCAGCGGCTGGATGACCGCGGGGGCGGGCTCGACGTGGAGGTTCGGGCGACGGCCCGGCTGTCGGTGGCGTCGCAGGTGGCGTTCGAGCGCGACGGATGCGCGGTGTTCACCGGCGTGGCGACGGTCGAGGACGCCCTGAATCGGCTCGCCACCCGGGTCGAGCTGCGCCTGCAGGGCGGCGACGGACAGGAGGTGCTGCCGGGGCGGCGACGCGTGCTCCCGCAGCCGATCCGGGTGATCGCTGACAGCCCGTGCGGTCCCGTCAAGGGTGTGCCGGTGAATGCGCGGGCCACGCGGGGAGCGCACGTGCGTCCGGTGGTGGAGGGGGAGCAGCCGCCCGCCGACCTCTCCAACGACCCCGACGTGGCGGACGCCGAGACCGGGCCCGACGGCGCGGCGCTGTTCTGGTGGCAGCCCGAGAACCGTCCGAGTGACACCCTGGAGTTGCGGTTGCCGGGCGACGACCCGCACGCGCCGATCGTCGTGTCGGCGCAGTGGGAGCGCGAGGGGGAGGGCGGGGGTCAGGTCTCCCCGGGGGCGCACGTCGTGGACGTCGTGTTCGCCGACGGACGGCCGTTCCCCAACGACGACGACATCAGGCCCGAGGAACTGCGGGAGGGGGTGACCTTCCGCCTGGACGAGGACCTGCCGGACGAGATGTCCGACAAGCCGGTGCTGCGGGTCGAGCTGGACCTGCCGTGGCCGGTGCCCGGCGACGGGGATCCCTGGGGCGTCCAACGGATCGGGACCCGCGTGGTCGCGCTCGACGGCCGAGTGGTGGCGAAGGGAGCGGAGCTGCACTGGTTCCCCGAGGACCCGGTCAGGGAGTGGCTGGTGGGCGGCGGGTTGTGGTCGGTCGGGGAGGTCTGGGAGCGCAAGGGCGTCACCGGCCGGGTCGTGCTGGAGGGCTGGGGTGTCCGGACCGCGGCGGAGCACGCCGTCAACACGCACGCCGAGCTGGTGTTCGAGGGAGGACGCCTGCTGTACAAGCTGCCGACCGACGACCTCGTGGCCGGGGGGACCTTCACCCAGTGGTTCCGGCTGCGTCCGGGTGACTTCGAGCGGCTCAGGGTGCCGGAGTTCGTCGGCATGGTGGTCGAGGAGGCGATGGCCACCGCGCGAAACGGCGGGTTCTCCCGGCTCGTCATCGAGCCGGCCGTGACCCACGGCCGCATCGTCAGCCAGCGCCCCGCGCCCGGGACGCCGGGGAATGCCTCGACCCTCATCGTCCTCGGGGTGGGGGACATGCAATGAACCGACGGCTGCACGACGGGGGAGCCCGTCCAGACGACGTCCGTGAGGTCCGTCGGGCTGGTGTCGCGCCGCCGGTCCGGCCGCGCGATGGCGTCCGGCTGGGGCAGGCTGCCGGGGGCTGGAGGTCGGGGCACGACCTCAGCGTCGTGTCGCTCCTGCCGCCCACGGCAGGAGCGAGGGTCGCTGCGCCGGCGTCCGGGGGCGAGGACAGGCAGTCCTTCGCGTTGTCGGTGCGGATCGCCCGGCGTGAGGCCGTGTCGGGCGACCGGGCCGCGCCGGGTGGGGGAGGCGTGTCCCGTGGGGGAGGCGCGCCCGCCCCGGCTGCCTCGCGCGACAGGGCCGAGCCGGGCGCGGCCCCGGAGGTGCCCCAGACGGAGGTGGAGGGCCCCGTGTCCCTGGTCGAGTCGGACGCCATCGCGCCGACGATGACCTACGCGGCGCCCATCCAGCAGGCGGGGACACCCGGGGCGACGGAATTCGGGCGGGCCACGGCGACACCCTCGATCAGGGCGATCTCGGTGACGGCCGACGCGTCCGCGAGCGCCTTCGTGGTGACGGCCGATGTGGTCACCAACGTCGAGTGGTCCACCCAATCGCTGACCAGGACCGACATCCCCAGCGAGACCGCTGCCGCGATCACGCACGCCAACCACGCCACCGTGGCTGCCGACCTGACGCCGAACATGTCGTCCGACAACGGTCGTCCGCCGCGGAGCAGCTTCTGGGCGTCCGACCTCACCGCCCGTCACGAGCGCTTCCACGCCAACGAGATGGCGTCCACGTACGGGCGGCCGGCGTTCGAGTTCGCGAGCAACTGGTTGGCGGCCCAGACCGCTGCCGACGCCGCGGAGGCCACGAGGAAGACGCAACGCGTCCCGGGCAAGGTGATCGAGAGCCTGGTCGCCAGCTACCTCCCCCGGGCCGAGCACCGTGCCTACGGCGATGGGGCTCCCTCGTACAAGGCCCGTGCCGACGCGATCACGGCCCGGGGTGCCAGCAACCAATATCCGGGCGCTCCGGCGCCCTAGGACGATCAGGAGGACGACGTGGACCCATTGGTGCTGCACATACCGGAGCCGCCGCCCGGGCAGGGGTACGCGGAGTACGAGGACTTCAAGGCCCTCGCGCTGCTGGCCGCGAACGGAATCGCCCCCGACGAGGCAGCGTTGGTGGGTGCCCTCGCGGCGTCCTCCCCGGTGCTTCGGGGCGCTGCCGCGCACGCGCTGGGGAGCCTCGGGATGGCATCCGGTGTGGAGGCCCTGAAGCATCTGGAGGCCGAGGCGGACGACCTGGTCAAGGTCGAGGCGGCGTACGCGCTGGTGCGCTTGGGCGCTGATGAGTACAGGAAGTCGTTGCTGGCCGCGCTGTCGGACCCGGTGAACGCCTACCTGGGCCCGCCCGTCGCGGCGGGCGACCTGGCTCGGCTCGGCGACCCGGTCGGGTTCGGTGTGATCGAGGCGTGCCTGGCGGAGGAGAACCTCATCGCCCGGGTCGGTGGCTGCAAGCAGTTGTTCTTCTTCGTGCCCCTGCAGGGGCAGGCCGCGGCGGACGGGCAGCCGGTCGACGCCCTGGGCCTGTTGGAGCGGACGGTGGACGACCCCGACCCCGAGATCCGCCGCATCGCCCAGCTGCAGTGGGACGAACTCCACGCGTCCTGAGCGCCGAGGGCTCCGGTTCCGTGCGCCGAGGGCTCCGGTTCCTGTGGCGAGGGCAGGGTCAACCGCGGGGGCGTCCGGACTTGGCGAGTTCCCAGTCCAGCGCACGCAGCACGTGGGCGGTGCTGACGGGGACGTCGGCGTCCGCGGCCAGATAGGCGCCGGCCAGCGCCGCGGCCATGATCGTCGCGCCCGTGGCGTCCACCTTGGCGAGAGCAGCGAGGTCGAGGTCGCCGCGCGGCATCTCGTCCGGGAACGCGCGCTGCCACAGCAGGAGGCGAGCCTCGGCGTCCGGATGGGGGAACGTGACGATGCTGGTCAGCCGGCGCACGAACGCGGTGTCGAGCGCGCTGCGGGCGTTGGAGGCGAGGATCGCGAGCCCCGAGAAGCGCTCGAGCCGCTGCAGCAGGTAGGACACCTCGATGTTGGCATAGCGGTCGTGGCTGTCGCGGACCTCCGTGCGCTTGCCGAACAGGGCATCGGCCTCGTCGAAGAAGAGGACGGAGCCACCCTGTTCGCCGTCGTCGAAGACCTTCGCGAGGTTCTTCTCGGTCTCGCCGATGTACTTGCTCACCACCTGGCTCAGGTCGATCCGGATCAGCTCCCGGCCGAGCTCGGACGCGACGATGTCGGCCGCGAACGTCTTTCCGGTCCCGCTGGGGCCGACGAACAAGGCGCTGGTGCCGAGGCCGCGGTGGTGCCGGCGCGCGAATCCCCAGTCATCCAAGACCTTTCCCTTCTGGCGGGCGGACGCGACCAGCGCCTTCAGCTGGTCGAGTTGGGGGACCGGAAGCACAAGGTCGTCCCAGGTCAAGGGGTCGGTGCCGGCCCGGGCTCTGGACGCCACCAGATCGGCCCACTCCGCGTGGGTGGGCGGTGGGACCACGAACGGGGTGGCCGTCCCGCCGATGAACGCCACCATCGGGACCCCGGCCAGTGACCTCTGCGCCCCGGCTGCCAGTTCTGCACTCCAGGCCGTGAGGTCGACCCAGAACGCGGCGGTCCCGAGGCGGACCTCGCGTTCGACCAGCCGGGCGAGCCGCCACGCGCCGTCGGGGTGCGGCGCCAGGTCGGCCGCGGCGAGGTCCCGCAGGGGACGCCCGGCGTGGTGGGCCGCGCGTGCGGCGACACCCGCGGCGTCTCCGGGGCCGACCCCGGTGAGCCGCACCGGGCCGGACGCCCACGCCGCGGCGAGGTCGGTGGCCGCCCGCTCCCACGCGGACGGGAGGGAGGCGGGAGCAGGCAGGACGCCTGAGGCACGGACGACGCGTTCGTCGGGGAGGTCCAAGCCGGCGATCAGGTGGAGGACGCGCTCGTCCACGAGCAGACGGCTGGTGACGATGCGGGTGGGATCCTCGGGCTCGAGCAGCAGCCAGCGACGCAGCCCGCCCGCCGGGGCGATGGCCGACCAGTGCGCGTCCGGGAGCATTGCCAGCGCAGCCCCGAACGTCAGGTGCGGGACACCGGTCCTCTCGGCGAGCTCGGACGCCACCGCGCCGACGAGGTCGGGGCCCGCCGCGAGCAGGAGGACGGACCGCTCGAAGGCGCTGAGGCCGGCGATCTCGCTGACCCGGTCGAGTCCGGTGAGGGTGTCGCGCGTGGCCGTGGCGCCGGCGTCCGGTGTCGCGTCGCCGCGGACGATGCGGCGCAATGCGGTCAGCTCGGCGAGCGTCGCCTGCGTGACGTCCACTGGGTCAGGCATCAGGCCAGGTCCAGTCGCGGTCCTGTGTACTCGCCGCCCGTCTGCTCGGGGATGCTGCCGATTCCGTCGGTCTCGATGCGGACCAGCCAGGCACCGTCGGGGACCTGCGAGCGGGGGACGGTGACGGTGACCTGCGGGGTTTCGCCCGGCGGGACGGGATCGAGGGCGAACGCCAACGGGACACCGCTCGACGGGAGCGGGTCGAGCCGGAGGACGGCTCGCTGACCGGCGAACAGGGGCGGGTGCAGGGCGAAGGTGACGTCACCCGGGGTGGTCCCCTGGACGGCGACCTGCGGGTGAACCACCACCGGCAGGGCGTTCGAGCTGGCCAAGGTGCGGTCCGGTGGGCCGCCGGCGCCGGGGGAGGGGCGGGTGTGGGTGACGCGCACGGCGTGGATGCCCGCCGGTACGGCGTCCGTGAGGGTGACGTGGAGTTCGCTGGGCGTGGAGGTCGCCGCCGGGGTGAGGGTCGCGGTGGCGACGTGGACGGTGGTCGGCGTGGCCGGCCCGCGGAGCAGCCCCGAGCCGCGCAGGGTGAGGGTGACGCCGCTGGCCGGAGCGACGCCGGGGGCGGCGTCCAGCGAGGTGAGGTGCGGGGCGACCCCCGGGGCGACCGTGAGCGCCGGCGTCCGGACCGGCTTGGGCGCACGGGTGGGCACGTCGGCCTCGAGCAGGACGACCGTGGCGCGGTAGGCGACCGACAACTGGAACGGGGCGTCGTGGAACAGGCCCCAGAGGCGGGTGTGGTCCTCCAGCGAGAGGGGCACGGGGGAGATCTTGACCAGTTCCGCTTGGTCCTCGAGGTCGGACGCGGACAGGAACGCCGTCTCGGGTAGGGCCTGGTGGGCGGTGCGGGCGGCGACGATGACGTCTCGGGTGAGGACGGGCGCCGTGGCCAGCGCGATGATGGCGCGGGCCATGAGGCGTTGCCCCTCCAGGGAGGATTCGTCGCCGAACGCGGTGATGAGGTAGTGCAGGTCGAGTGCGGCGTTCGGGCGTCGGGAGATCGCGCCGGTGGCGTCGCGGGTCGGCAGGTCGGTGAGGTTGCCCGCGTGGTTAGGGGTGACTTGGTAGAGCAGCACGTTCAGGCCGGGTGTACCGGCCAGGTCGCCGGTGCTGAGCTGGTCGAGTCGCAGGGTCCGGACCGAGGCGCCGCCCACCGGCCCGGGGTGCTGTGTCGCCAGGGCGCGCTCGAGGATGTAGCGGATCGTCGAGGTGACCGCAGCCAGCGCGAGGGTGTTGCTCATCGGGACGCTCGCCCCCTCTCCTGCAGGAACATGGTGAGCGCCGTGGGAGTGGTCTGTGCGGAGGTGGGCGCGGGTGAGGTCGGTGGCGTGGGGGCTGGTGGCAGCACGGTGAGCCGGTCGATGTGCACATGCATTTCCCGGTCGCCGGGGAGTTCGGTGCCGGGGACCTCGCCGCGCCGTACCAACTCCTGCCGCACCGCTTCGCCGAAGGCTCGGGTTGGGTGCGCCGAGGGCTCGGGTTTCGTGTGCCGAGGGCTCGGGTTGGGTGCGCCGAGGGCTCGGGTTGGGTGTGCCGAGGGCTCGGGTTGGGCGTACTGAGGGCTCGGGTCGGCGGCGGCGCGAGCGGGGATCGGACGGGGTGCGTCGAGGGCCTGTGTTGTGTGCGTCGAGGGCCTCTCGCCGGAGAGCCGAGTGTCCCGAATCGCGGGTTGTGGGCGCTCGGGGTCGGGGTCCGCGATCGGCGCGCGATCTGGTGCTCGGCGTCCGGGCGGGCTGGTGGCGACGGACGGCCGGACGGGGGCGGCGTCCTCGGAAGAGCCCCTCGAGACAAGCAGGCGCGTCGAGGTGGGTGCGTCGTGGGTGGCCGACTCGGTGGGCGGCCCGGGCACCGTCGCGTGAAGGGACACCGCCGCGCGAGGTGTGGCGCCGGGGTCTGGCGGGTTGACGCGATCGAGCGGAGAAGTGACATCACTCGCCGGCAGGGCTGGCGCCCACGTGGTTGGGACGAGCCCTCGGCGTTCCAGACCGGAGCCCTCGGCGTTCCAGACCGGAGCCCTCGGCGTGTAGAGGGCGGGACGCAGGCGCCAGCGGCCAGGGGAGTCGTCGCCGAAGGCGGCGAGGCGGTCGAACGTGGTCATGGGACACCGACCAGGTCCAGGTAGGCGTGGCGGCGGGCATCCGACAGCCCGAGGATCTCCGACTCGGACCATCCGAACGCCTGCGCCAACACGGCCACCTGGGCGAGCAGGCGTGGTGCTTCGAGCTGGATGCGGTCCCAGACGAGGGCGCCGGGATCCAACCCGGCCTCGAACGGCTCGCCACAATCGGGGCAGACCACCTGCGCGTGCAGCGCCGCGGGGCCGGCGAGTTCGTCCACGACGGCGTCCACGGCGGCCCACTCCACGGACGGCGACGGTTGCGGCCGGTCCATCGGGACCACGCACCACGCGCGAAGTTGTGCGCCGGCGTCCGGGCGGCCGTGGACGCGGTCGAGCTCGCGCAGCGTCGGCAGCCGGACGTCGAATCCCGCTACGCGGGCCGACGCCGCCTTCGGCGTCCGCACCGCCGGGCCGTGGGGGAGCTCGATCTCCGCCTCGAGTGCCGCTCCGCAGGACACGCACGCGACCACCATGTCGGCCGACGGGCCGAAGGCGTCCGCGTAGGACGCCCAGAGCAGCGACGCGGTGGTCGCCATGTCCAGTTCCAGAGCGGACGCCTCATCCGCGGGTCCGCCTGACCAGACCAGCAGCCTGGCCGTCCGCCGCGGCGGCGAGAGCCCGGACGCCGACTCCCACGCCGCCACGATGTTGGCAGCTGTCCACGTCATGTTCGTCCCTTCGCAGGTTCCTGCCACTGTTCAACCCGAGCCCTCGGCGCTCCGAACCCGAGCCCTCGGCGGGGGAGGCGTCAGGGTTCGGTGAAGGTGGGTTCGGTGGGCTCGTTGATGTCGGTGTCGCGTTCCCAGCCCTCGTTCTCCAGCTTGATCGACTGGATCGCCACGGCGTTCGCGTTGGCGTCCAGCTCCGGCAGCGCCTGGAACTCCGACACCCAGCACCGGAACACCTTGTAGCCGAGCACGACCTGGCCGGCCTCGTTGAAGACCTCCAGGATGATGTCCTTGCGGAAGTCCTTCAGGGACACCTCCACCCCCGCCCCCGCGCCGTAGTTCCAGACCTTGTTGGCCCACCGCTCGAACTCCGGGTCATGGGTGACACCGCGCTCGAGCGTGATCGCTTCGTACTCCGAACGTCCCGGCGACTTGCGGGACGAACTGGGATCCCCGCCGGCACGGTGCTTGACCACTTCCGTCGTCCGCTTCAATGCGCTGACCTTGCTGATGCCGGCGACGTACTTGCCGTCCCACTTCACCCGGAACTTGAAGTTCTTGTACGGATCGAAGCGCTGGGCGTTGACGGTGAACTCGGCCATGGGTCGTCCTTCCTCACGCCTGCGCTGCCGCGGACTTCTGCTGGATGGAGATCAGGACGAACTCCGCCGGCTTCAGCGGCGCGAACCCGACCTCGATGTTCACGACACCGCGATCGATGTCGTACTGCGTGGTGGTCTCCGAACTGCACCGCACGAAGTACGCCTCGCGGGGGCTGGCGCCCTGGAAGGCGCCCTTGCGGAACAGGTCCTGCAGGAACGCGCCGACCGACAGGCGGATCTGCGTCCACAGCGGTTCGTCGTTGGGTTCGAACACCACCCACTGGGTCCCGCGGTACAGGCTCTCCTCGAGGAACAGCGCAAGCCGCCGAACGGGGATGTACTTGTACTCGTCCGACAACCGGTCGGATCCGCGCAGGGTGCGCGCTCCCCACGAGACCGTCCCCGCACCGGGGAACGAGCGGATCGCATTGACCCCGTCCGGGTTGAGCTGCCCGTTCTCGTCATCGGTCAGGCTGATGGACGGCCCGAGCGCGCCCACCAACCCCGCCTCGATCCCGGCGGGCGCCTTCCAGACGCCGCGGGTGGCGTCCGTGCGGGCGTACACGCCGGCGATGGCGCCGGACGCCGCGAAGTTGCCGACGGCGCCCCCTCGCAACGGGTCGGAGGCCCTGACCCGCGGGAAGTAGATCGCCGCGTTCCGCGCGTCCGTGCCGACGAGGCCCGCCCCGGTCCCGACCCAGCCCGCCACGTCGTTGAGGGTGGCGTCCGCGGGCGGGTCGACGATCAGGAACGCGCGGCGTCCCTTCACGTAGGCGAGCGCGGACGCCCACACCGACTCGGGCAGGTCCCCGGCCGGGGTCACCGGTGGCAGGACCAGGATGTTGAACAGGTCGACGGCGTCCAGCGCGCGGATCCCCCGCTTGCCCGCATCCGCGGGGACGTAGGAATCGGCGTCCGGGAGGGCGCCGTCGCCGCCGTCGGTGGTGACGGCGAAGGCCGCCGCAGCCGGTCGCGCCGCCGGGACGACACCCTTCACCCGGGCCAGGCGCGAAGAGGCCAGGACCGTGTCCACCCGCCGTGGCCCGTCCGTGGTGGAGACGTTGACGAAGACCTCGACCTCGTCCTCGAGGGTGAGTTGGAGGGTGAACAAGCCATCCCCGTCCGGCAGGCCCTGGGCCAGGGCCACGTCCGCGGCGTCGTCGGCGGTGGGGTGCGTCACGACGGCCGTCATCTCGTTGGCCCACGCACCTGGCCCGTTCGCCTCCAGGACCAGGTCCCCCAGGGCCAACTCGGCCGTGCCGGCGTCCTTGGCCACGCGCACCACGAGGGCGGGTCCACCGCCGTTGAGGTAGAAGTCGCGGACGGCGTAGCCCAGCCCCGACTCGCGCCACAAGGGGCCGAAGGCGCGGACGAAGTCGGCCAGGCTCGCCACCCGAACGGGTGTGTCGACGGGTCCGCGCAGGGCACGCCCGACGAAGGCCGTGATGGACGTGGCCACCCCGGTCATGGTCCGGCTGCCGGAGGGCACCTCCGTCACGTAGACGCCGGGGTAGGTCGGAGTGATCGACATGGGGCCTCCGTCGCTCGCAGGTGGTCACAGCCTCCCGCGGCGCCGTCACCCGGGCGTCACCGGACGCCGCGGGCTGCGGCCACGTGGTGATGGTGGAGTGACGCTGCCCGGGGCACGCTGGGAAGGACGGCGTGCTCCCGGTGCGCCGCGCTCCGGCCTCCAGGAGGATCCATGGTCAAGGTCACCGTCAACGCCGGTCTCGCCGTCGAGGCGGGTCCGACGCTCAGCCTCACCACCGTCATCCAGCCCGACAGCTACTCCGTGGCCAGCGTGCCGTTGACGGGGTCAGGGGCGGGGGCCACCGCCGAGGTCCCCCTGTTGCCGGACGCCGGCACGGTCGTCCTGCTCGCGGTCAAGGCGTACCAGTCCGGCGGGCAGCCGGCCACCGTCACCGTCACACCGCTCAACGGTGCCGAGGCTGGACCGGTCCTCACCGTCAGCGGCACTCTCCTGCTGGCGAATGCCCAGGTGCTCACCGCCCTCGTGGACGGCGGGCCTCGGTCGCTCACGTTGGCCAACCCCGGGTCCAGCCCGATCACCGTGGACGTTCTGTGCGCACTCGACTCGTGATCGAGTCGGGCCCGGGTCGATGGGTCAGCCCCGTGCGTCGGGAGAGACCTGGGTGAGCCCGACCCGCGCGTAGAAGTCCGGGCTGGGCTGGACGCGCAGTTCGTTCCACAGGTGCCGCTCGAAGCGGGCGAAGGCGCGGCGTGCCTCCATGAGGTTGCCCTCGGCGAGGTGGACGTCCACCAGGACGCGCTGGGCCGACTCCCGCAGGGGCTCCGCGCCGACGGCGGCCGAGGCGACCTCGACGGCTTGGGCGAACTCCCGACGGGCGCACAGGATCTGGCCGACCCGGTCCAGCGCGTGGAGCACGCGCTGGCGGAGCCGTTCGCGATGACTCCACACCCAGTCGTCGAACCAACCCGGCAGGAGGTCGAGCGCGCAGAACGTCGTGCTGCCCAGCCTCAGGTCCTCGGAGGTGGGGATGCCGCCGAGGACGCGATCGGCCCAGCCGGCCGCCTCCTCCGAGTCGACCCGCACCTCGGGCGTGAGGAACAGCGACACCTTGGAGCCCTGGACCACGTCGAGGCCCGCTTGGCGCAAGCGCCACAGGCCGGTGCGGAGGCAGCCGCCGGCGCGGTTCTCGTCGCTGTTGGGCCAGAGCGTCCCGGCGACGTAGTGCCGGTCGAGCGGGCGGCGGTCCAGGGCGAGGAAGGCGAGCAGCCGCTTGCTTCCCTCGGGTACCTCGCGGTGAGTGCCGTCGATCGTGATCCAGGGGCCGCCCAACAGGTGGACGGTCATGTCAGGGTGCAGGGGGGCGGGGGGCGGTGCTCCCACGGATCTTGCCGGGGTGGTGGGCATGTTCGAGAGTAGCGCGGCGATCGTAATCCGGGAATGGCATGGGAGGCGGAGCCCTCGGCGCTGGAAACCGGAGCCCTCGGCGCTGGAAACCGGAGCCCTCGGCGCTGGGAACCCGAGCCCTCGGCGGGGACCGCTACTCGTCCGCCTCTTCGTCCGCTTGCCGCTGCTCGGTCTCGCGGGACTCCAGTTCGACCTGCCGTGGGTCGGCCAACTGGGGTTCGTTGGAGATGAACGCGTTGACCCACCGCATCTGCGGGTCGTGGTCGATCAGGACCGCCTTGGCGAGCAGGGTCATCGGCAGGGCGAGCAGCGCGCCGAGGGCGCCGAGCACCGAGCTCCACAGCAACAGCGACACGAACGACACGAGCGCGGTGACGCCCACGGCGTCCCCGTTGAACTTGGGCTGGATGATCGACTGGATGATGAAGTTCGCCACCGAGTAGATGATCACCACCAACAAGGCGGTGAGGGGGTCGTTGGCCAGCAGCGCCATGATCGCCGGCGGGATGAGGCCGATCACGAAGCCCACGTTGGGGATGTAGTTCGTGATGAAGCTGAGGATGCCCCACACCAGCGCCAGCGGGACGCCCAGGATCTCCAGCGCGATGACGTCGATCAGGGCCACGATGAGGCCGAAGGCCGAGGTGACCAGCCAGTAGCGACGGACGCCCGCGATGAAGTCGGCGATCGAGTTCCACACGCGGGGCTGGTGGCGCAGCAGCGCGCTGTTGCGCGCGCCGAACGTCTCCGAGTCGAACGCCATCATGAACACCATCACGATGATCACCGTCAGCATCGTCACGACGTTGGTGACACTGCCCAGCGCGCTGGACAGGACCCCGGCGAGGCTGGTCGGGTTGACGCCCCGGATCTGGTCGATGACCTCCTGCTCGGTGACGCCGAGCTGGGTCAGCCACTCGAGGGTGTCGTGGTAGAGCCTCCAGAACTGGTCCTGGTAGCGGGGCAACTCCTGGACGAGGGCGGTAATCGACCACGTGAGCGCGTACGCGAACAGGGCGAGGATCGCGAAGACGGCCAACGCCAGGACGATCTGCGCCAGCAGCTTGGGGACCTTCTTCGACACCAGCCAGGTGTAGATGGGGTACGCGGCGATGAAGAGGTTGGTCGTCAACAGCAGGGGACCGAGGATGTCGGCGTACTCGCGCATGCCGAACAGCACCACGATGCCAGCGGTCACGGTCAGCAGAATGACGGTGATGCTGGGCATCACCGGGGGGCGATTCGTCTGCTCCATGGGACCACCCTAGGGGCTCGCGCCGACATCAGCGCGGGGCCCCCAGAGTGTCAGTGGCTCGCCCTAGGGTGGGGCCATGCCCGACTACCTCGCCGAAGCCGCCGCACTCGCCCCGGAGATCACCGAACTGCGCCACAGGCTCCACCGCTGGCCCGAGCTCGGCGACGACCTCCCGCGCACGCAGGCGGCCGTGCTGGAGGCGCTCGACGGGCTGGACCTCGAGATCACGCTCGGCCGGGCGTCCACGTCCGTGACCGCGGTGCTGCGAGGCGGAGCGGCGGCGTCCGGGGCGGCGGCGTCCGGCGAGCGGCCCGTCGTGCTGCTGCGCGGCGACATGGACGCCCTGCCCGTGCAGGAGGAGACAGGCATGCCGTTCGCGTCCGAGCGAGCGGGCCACATGCACGCATGCGGCCACGACCTCCACACGTCGACGCTGGTGGGCGCGGCCAAGTTGCTGCACGCGCACGCCGACGAACTGCCCGGCGACGTCGTGTTCATGTTCCAGCCGGGGGAGGAGGTCCTCACCGGCGCGGTCAAGATGCTCGACGAGGGCGTCCTGGACGCGGCCGGACGCCGTGCCGACCGCGCGTTCGGCCTCCACGTCATGTCGGCCAACCTGGCACCCGGCATGTGGACCACGCGTCCGGGCACGCTGATGGCGGCGTCCGACCTGGTGGTGGTCGACATCATCGGACGCGGTGGGCACGGCTCGGCGCCCTTCCTGGCCAACGACCCGGTGCCCGTGATGGCCGAGGTGATCCTGGCGATCCAGACGATGATCGCGAAGAAGTTCAGGGCGTCCGACCCCGTCATCGTCAACGTGGGCGTCGCGAACGCGGGCAACGCGAACAACGTGATCCCGGAGCGGTGTCACCTGGAGATGTCCGTGCGGTCGTTCTCGAAGGGGGCGCGGGCGCGCGTCCAGACCCTGCTGACGGAGTTGGTCGAGGGCATCGCGTCCGCGCACGGCTGCCGAGCCGAGGTCAGCTGGCCCGGCGGCGTCCCCCCGACCGTGAACGACCCCGAGGCCGTGGACCTCGTCGGGCGCGTGCTCGGCTCGCTGGTGGGGGAGCGGTACTCCGTGCTGGCCGAACCCGTCGGCGGCTCCGAGGACTTCTCCCACGTGCTCGACCGCGTGCCGGGGGCGTTCATCTTCTACTCGGGCGTGCCGGAGGGGCACGACGCGGCCACGAGCGCGTACAACCACTCCGCGACGGCCTGGTTCGACGACGCTCCCATCGCTGAGGCCATGGCCGTCTACGCGACGCTGGCCCACGAAGCGCTCGTCGAGCTGGCCGGGTAGCCGTACTGCTGGCCGGAGGTAGACTCAGCCCACGTGATTGTCGCGCGTGAACTGACGGTGGCCGTGGGCGCCCGTACCCTACTCGAGCCCACCAGCTTCCAGATCGCGTCCGGCGACCGCATCGGACTCGTCGGACGCAACGGTGCCGGCAAGACCACGCTGACCAAGATCCTCGCCGGAGAAGGGCAACCCGCCGGCGGTTCCGTCAGCCGCACGGGCCTCATCGGCTACCTGCCGCAGGACGCCAAGGTCGGCGACCTCACCCAGTCCGCCCGCGACCGGATCCTGTCGGCGCGCGGGCTCGACTCCATCCTGTCCCGAATCGCGACGTACACGCATGCCATCGCGGACGCCGCGACAGACGAGGAGCAGGAGGACGCGCTACGCCGCTACGCGCGCGCCGAGGCCGAACTGGACGCCGCGGGCGGCTACGCCGCGGAGTCCGAGGCCGCCCGGATCTGCGCGAACCTCGGCCTGCCGGATCGCGTCCTGACCCAGGAGATCGCCACGCTGTCGGGTGGTCAGCGGCGTCGCGTCGAACTGGCGCGCATCCTGTTCTCCGGGGCGGACATCCTGCTGTTGGACGAGCCGACCAACCACCTGGACCACGACTCCATCGTCTGGCTGCGCAGCTACCTCGCGACCTACCCCGGCGGCATCCTCGTGATCTCCCACGACACCGGCCTGCTGGACGCCGTGGTCAACAAGGTCTTCCACCTGGACGCGATGCGCTCCGAGATGGACCTCTACAACCTCGACTGGAAGAAGTACCTCGTCCAGCGCGAGACGGACGAGAAGCGCCGCAAGCGCGAGCGCGCCAACGCCGAGAAGAAGGCCGCCCGGCTGCTCGAACAGGCCGCGAAGCTGGGTGCGAAGGCCACCAAGGCCACCGCCGCCCAGAACATGGCCAAGCGCGCCGAGAAGATGCTCGCCGCGACGGAGGGGGAGCGCGCGCAGGATCGGGTCGCGAAGATCCGGTTCCCCGAGCCGGCGCCGTGCGGCCGAGTGCCACTCACGGCGTCCGACTTGAGCAAGCACTACGGGTCGCTGGAGGTGTTCACCGGCGTCGACCTCGCCATCGACCGCGGGGCGAACGTCGTGGTGCTCGGATTCAACGGCGCGGGCAAGACGACGCTGCTGCGGATCCTGGCCGGGATCGAGACCCCGGACACCGGTGAGGTCGTCCCCGGGCACGGTCTGAAGCTGGGCTACTACGCGCAGGAGCACGAGACCATCGACGGCTCGCGGTCGGTGCTGGAGAACATGGTGTCCGCGTCGCCGAACCTGGACGACACGTCGGTGCGGAAGATCCTCGGCTCGTTCCTGTTCAGCGGGGACGACGTGGAGAAGCCCGCCCGGGTGCTGTCAGGTGGTGAGAAGACGCGTCTCGCGTTGGCGATGCTGGTGGTCTCGTCCGCCAATGTGCTGCTGCTGGACGAGCCCACGAACAACCTCGATCCGGCGTCGCGGCGCGAGGTGCTGGAGGCGATCCGGACGTACGCCGGCGCCACGATCCTGGTCACCCACGACCCGGGCGCCGTGGAGGCCCTGCAGCCCGATCGGGTGCTGCTGTTGCCGGACGGCGACGAGGACCTCTGGAACCCCGAGTACGCCGAGTTGATCACCCTCGCCTGACCCGCCGAGGGCTCGGGTTCGGGACGCCGAGGGCTCGGGTTGGCTGCGCCGAGGGCTCGGGTTCGGTGCGCCGAGGGCTCGGGTTCGGGACGCCGAGGGCTCGGGTTCGGTGCGCCGAGGGCCTGCTCCGCCGACCAGTTACCCTGTCCGCGTGCCCAGTGAACTGATCGCCGCCCTTTCCGTCGTCCTGGTCGTCATCGGTGTGTGCGGAATCGTCGTTCCAGTGCTGCCGGGAAGCGTGAGCATTCTGGCCGGCCTGCTTGTCTGGGCTATTTGGGGCGGATCGGCCTACGGGTGGTTGGTCTTCGGCATCGGCGCGGTCTTCGTGGCGGTCGGGTCGAGCGCGCAGTACCTGATCACCGGACGGCGACTCAAGGAACGTGAGATCCCCAATCGGTCTGTCGTCATCGGCTTGGTGGCCGGCGTGATCGGGCTGTTCGTGATCCCGTTCCTGGGGCTACCGATCGGCTTCATCGTTGGGTTGCTGGCGTCCGAGTACCTGCGCGTCCGTGACCTGCGCAAGGCGGCGTCGACATCGTGGACGGCACTGAAGTCCGTGGGACTGGGCATGCTCGTCGAACTTGGCTGCGCGCTCGTGGCCGCGACCGTGTTGCTGGTGGGGATCTTCACGCACTTCCTGGGCTGACGGGAGCCCTCGGCGTCCCGAACCCGAGCCCTCGGCGTCCCGAACCCGAGCCCTCGGCGTCTCGAACCCGAGCCCTCGGCGCAGCCAACCCGAGCCCTCGGCGGCCCGAACCCGAGCCCTCGGCGCAGAAGGTGTTGCCGCGGGTTGCCGCGGAAGCGTCCACAGGTTGGACGGCCAATGACCACTCCTTGACCTTTTAGTCCCGGCCACACGTTCCCTCACAGTGGTTGCTACGTTTCGTAGTAGCCGTTATGGGCGAACCCCCACTGAGGACGAGGTTGTACCGATGACAGACCACTTGGCGACGTTGCGCGAGAAGAGGCAGCAGGCGCTCGAGGGTGGTGGGGCCAAGCGCATCGAGACCCAGCACGCCAAGGGCAAGCTCACGGCGCGCGAGCGGCTCTCCATCCTGCTCGACGAGGCCTCCTTCCAGGAACTCGGAGCCCTGGCCACCCACCACAACTCCGATTTCGGGATGGACAAGCACCGCTATCCCGGTGACGGCATCATCACCGGCTTCGGCAAGATCCAGGGTCGACGCGTGGCCGTCTACGCGCAGGACTTCACGGTCCTCGGCGGGTCGTTCTCCGAGGTGCAGTCCAACAAGATCTCCCGGATCCTCGACCTGGCCATCGAGGCCGGCATCCCGGTGATCGGGCTCAACGACTCCGGTGGCGCCCGCGTGCAGGAGGGCGTCCGCTCCCTGGCCGCGTACGGCGAGGTGTTCGTGCGCAACGTCAAGGCGTCCGGCGTCGTGCCGCAACTCTCCCTGATCATGGGGCCCTGCGCGGGCGGGGCGGTCTACAGCCCCGCGTTGACCGACATCACGATCATGGTCGACCAGACGTCCAACATGTTCCTCACCGGCCCGGACATCATCAAGACCGTCACCGGCGAGGACGTCAGCGCCGAGGAACTCGGCGGTGCGTGGGTGCACAACGCCACGTCCGGCGTCGCCCAGGTGCTCGCCGCAGACGAGGCGGACGCGCTGCGCAAGACCAAGCAGCTCCTCAGCTACCTGCCCCAGAACAACACCGAGGATCCGGCGCCGCTGGAACCGTACGACCCCGCCGACCGCATGGACGAGGCGCTCAACACGCTCATCCCGGACGACGACAACCTGCCGTGCGACATGAACGCGCTGCTGGCCCGCGTCTTCGACCGCGACTCGATGTTCCCGCTGCACAACGACTGGGCGGCCAACGCCCTGGTCGGGTTCGCCCGTCTCGACGGGTTCTCCGTGGGCTACATCGCGAACAACCCGCAGGTGATGTCGGGTTGCCTCGACATCAACGCCTCGGACAAGATCGCCCGCCACATCACGCTGTGCGACCAGTTCAACATCCCGCTCATCACCTTCGTGGACTGCCCGGGCTACCTGCCCGGCGTCGAGCAGGAGTACAACGGCGTCATCCGCCACGGCGCCAAGATCATCTACGCCTACTGCCAGGCGACCGTGCCGAAGATCTCGCTCGTGACCCGCAAGGCGTACGGCGGCTCGTACGTCGCGCTGAGCTCGAAGCAGATGAACAACGACGTCGCGTTCGCGTGGCCGTCCGCCCAGATCGCCGTCATGGGCGCCGAGGGGGCCGCCCGGCTGTTGAACCGCCGCGCCATCGAGGCCGCGGACGACCCGAAGGCCGAGGATACCAGGTATGCGATCCAGAGATCGATGTGATCGTCGCTGGGCAACTGTTCATCGAGGTTCGCACCTACCGGTGGCAGACCCGCTCAGGCAGCGTCGGCAAGGCCATCGCGCGGGACCTGCGCCGACACGTGGCACGCCAGCTGGGACTCGAGCAGGATCTGGTCGCGGTCGACCCGACCGTGCTGGGCACCCTGCCCGACACGTCTGCGGACGCGCGTGCCAATGCGGAGGTGGAACTGCTGGGCTTGCTGCAGGAGGCCGAGCAGGGTGGGGTGATCGACCGGCGGCAGCGGCTCATCGTGGAAGACGTGATGGACCAGGCCTGGGACACCCAGCTGGCCTCCTTGCGGAATCGTGCGCTGGGTGGCCTGACCGCACCTGAGGTGACCGCGCCGGTGGCGAGCCGTTGGGCTGTGAGCCACCGTACGATCCGACGGCAGGTCGGCCAGGCGACTCATGCGATCGCCGAGGCGCTCGCCGCGTGGGAAGCAGCTTGAAATGGCGACCCCAGTGAGCGTGGGCGAACTTCAGCAGGCTTGGATCGCCGTGGCGCGTGGTGACTTCCGCACGCTCCCACCAGCCGAACCGTGGCCGAAGGGCAGCAGTGAGCAGCGCTTGTTGGTGGTCGGCGTCGCCGGCCAAATGGGAACGTCCACGGTCGCGCTCGCCCTGGCAGAGGACCAGGGCGCAGCGCGGCTGGTCGACTGTGCCCCCACGAGCACTTCCGGCTTGGTGGGGGTGTGCGACCGCGAGCTGGGCCGCGACGCCAACGGTTGGTGGGAGGGTCACCGGCGCGGCTTGTTGGTGCAACGCTCCCCGCTGCACACCGCTGCGGCCCCGGACGCCTGCCCTCAGCCGCCTGCGGTCGAGGCCGGCTTGACGGTGGTCGATGCCGGCTTTCCCGCACCCGCCATCGCCGCCAGCCCAGGCTGGCTGGCCGACCTGCTCAACGAACCCACCGTCCCGGTGGTGGTGGTCACCCGGTGCAGCGTCCCGGGCATGCGGCTGCTCGCTTCGACCCTCCACCTCATCCAAGGCTCCGACCGGCAGGTTCGGGTCATCGTCCAAGGACCGTCTCGCCAGCGCTGGCCCCGGGGCGTCCAACTCCCCACAGCTACCGGCGACCCCACCACCACCGTCACCACCCTGCCCACCCTTGGGGCCTTTGCCACCGCTGGGCTGGGCGCCCCCGACCTCCCGGCCGCCATCACCGCGGCCGTCCACGCATGCCTCCAGGAAGGATCCCTCCGATGAACGAGCTCAACCTCACTTTCGTGCCCCTGCTCGAGATCTGCCCCACGCTGCCCGAGGCCGCCACCACGGCGGTGAACGAGATCAGCGGCTACGTGCTGGGTGGCGTGGCGGCCCTGTTCTTGGTCGCCATCGTGATCGGCATTGGCGCGATCCTGGCCGGACGCATCTTCGGGATGCCCCACGTGACCAAGGGTGGGGTGATGACGCTGGTGGTCACCGCGATCGTGGCGGTGGCCTTGCCGGTGGTCTACGCCGTCGTGGTCGGCCTGCGCGGGACGGGTTGCATCGGATGAGGAGGCGCAACCGAAACCCGCAGGTACCGGTGGCCCCGTGGTCGCGGGAGCGTCTGCTGGCGACCCTGCTGATCGGCATCCTGACGATCCTCGTGCTGACGAGTGGCCTGGCTGTGGCGATCTGGCAGGCCGCGACCGGGGGTGTTCCGCAGGCGGGTACCAACTTGGTCGAGGCCGGCCCGGGGTCGTCGGATACGGTCCGGGACCGGATCGCTGCTGAGCCGATGTTGGCGGTCTCGCGTGATGACGCGACCAGGGGAGCGCCGGCGGTCGTCCAGCCTGAGGGCATCGTCATCCCCGAACCCGCGCGACTGCATGGCCCGGCCGGGGTGCCGACCGGGTTCCCGCACACCCCGGAGGGCGCGGTGGGCCAGTTGGCGCAGATCGAGGCGACGGTGCTGGACAGCATGAGCATCGACACGGCCCGCGCGGTCCACGGTGCGTGGGTCCGTGAGGGTGGCCCCTCCTTGGAGGAGTGGGTGATGACCCGCAGCGTGCAGAGCTTCGTCCGTGCGAGCGGCACGACCGAGCGGACGGCGGTGGTGAAGGCCACCCCGGTCGCCGCCCAGGTCAAGGGCACTGATGGGCCGGACTGGGTGGTGGCGTGTGTCCTGTTGGACGTGCACGCCAGCCTGCAGGCCGAGGCCCGGGTCGGGTTCGGGCACTGCGAGCGGATGGCGTGGGTCGAGGGCCGGTGGGTGATCGATGCGGGCCAGCCGCCGGCGTGGGCGCCCTCGACGTGGCCGGGGTCGCAGAAGGCCGCGGAGGCGGGCTGGCGGCCGTGGGTGATCGAGGGGGTGCAGCGATGATCCCGATCATGCCGTGGGACATCCTGGGCCTGCTCGGCTCGGCGGTGGGCAATGTGATCACCGACGGGTGGATCACTTTGATGATGGGCCTGTGGTCGGCCTCCTTGTGGCTGCTGGCGGTCGTGCTCGGCTTCCTGGATGCCATGTTGGTGCCCGACCTTCGCCTGGAGGGTCCGGGCCGGGACATCTACATGATCACGATCGCGTTGGCGATCGCGCTGGCGGGGGTGTTGACGATCCTGCAGGTCGGGGTCGCGCTGGTGCGCCGGGACGGTCGCAGTGTGGGCCGGCTCCTGGTCGGCGTGGCGGCCATGTGGTTCTTCCTGACGGCGGGGATCGCCTACATGGTGTTGGTGTTGGCTGCGGCGTCGGCGATCACCCGCTCGTTGATGCACCCCCTGCTCGGGGTCACGACCTGGCGGGAGTTCCAGCCGTGGACACCGTTCGCGTTGGAGGACGTCACTGACGCCGTGCTGGCCACCGTGTTGGGGTTCTGCGCGGGCTTCTTGGTGATCGCTGCGATCGCGTTCTTCCTGATCATGGTCGCCCGGGGGGCAGCGTTGATGGTTCTTGCGGTCACCAGCCCGATCGCCGCGGCCGGGCTGGTGTCGGATGTGGGGCACGGGTGGTTGTGGAAGCTGGCGCACTGGTTCCACGCGGCGGCGTTCACCCCGACGGTGGTGGTGCTGGTGTTGGGCATCGGTATCCAGATGTCCAACGGTGTGGCGGCTGGCCTGTCGGATGGGGTGGCTGCCTCGATCGCGACGGCGTTCGCCTCGACCATGCTGATCGCTACCTCGGCGGTCTCGCCGTTGGCGTTGTTCCGGCTGCTGGCCTTCATCGACCCGGGCACCGCCTCGGGTTCTTCGGCGCGGGCGGGGTGGGCGGCCGTGGGTGGCCTGTCCGGCCTGATCGGCGGCAAGCAGCCCGCGGGTGGCACCAGCTCGGCGGCCTCGACCACGAACGCGACCGGCGGGTCGCAGGGTGAGTCGCAGGCGCAGAGCAGCAACCAGGGCCGGCTCAGCAACGCGCTGGGTTCCCTGACCGGTGGCAACCAGGCGTCGGCGTCCTCGCAGTCGGGTGGCGGTGGTGTGCTGGGTCGCCTCAACCCGTTCAACCAGCAAGGCAACCAGCAGCAGGGTCAGCAGCAGAGTGTGTGGAACCAGCATGGTGGCGGGCAGCAGAGCCCGTTGGCTGCGGGGGTGGCCGCTGCGCGCAGTGGGTTCGCCCAGGGGATGGAGAAGTTCGCCAGCGTGGGCGCCCAGGGGGCTGCGATCGGTGCGGACCTGCTGGGTCAGGCCGGGGTCGGTCACAACGGCTACTACCCCGACTTCCACGGCTCGCCGCGTTCCCAGCAGCAGGCCCAGGTCGCCAACCAGCACAACGCCCAGCAGCAGGCTGCCAACCCGAACCCGCCGGCGGCTGGGAATGTGCCGACGCCGCCGATCCCGACGCTCAGCTACGGCCCGTCTGATCCGGGCAACTCCTCCGGTAACTCCAACCAGACAGGGAATCCGTGATGACCCTCTACAACGACTACTCCCGCGACAAGGTTGGCATGTTCTTCGGCCTGACCGCGGCTCAGTTGGCCACCCTTGTGGTCGGCGCGATGCCGGCCCTGCTCGCGTTGAGCGGCAGCCGGTGGCTGCTGACCGCCGTCCTGGTGGTGGGCTGGATCGTGCTGGCGCTGTTGACGGTGATGCCCATCCACGGCCGCTCGGCGGTCGGCTGGACCGCAGCGGGGCTCCGGTTCCTGACCGGCCGGGTGACCGGCTGGTCGGTGTGGCGCTCGAAGCTGGCCCGGGGGGTGGTCGAGGACGTGGCCGCCCCCGACCTGCCCGGCGTGATGAACGCGCTGGAGATCCACGAGGGCACCCCGCGGCCCCCGTTGATGCAGCGCGTGGCGATCATCCAGGACCACGTGGCGCGCACATGGGCGGTGACGGCGAAGGTGACCCACCAAGGGATCATGACCGCCACCGAGCACGAACGCGTCGGCATGGGCCGAGGGCTGTCGGACCTGCTCGACATCTGCTCGCGTGGCGAACTGGTCTCTGAGGTGTTGTTCGTGGTCCGCACCGTGCCCGATGACGGTGCCGAACGCGCCCAGTGGGTCTCCCGCCACCGGGTCCGGCAGGGCACCGGTGCGGCCGAGGTCAACGACCAGCTCGCCGCCGCCCTCACCCGCGCGAGCGTGCGGACCGAGGCGTTCGTCACGCTGGTGGTGCCCGAGGGCCGGATCGCCCGCCGGGCCCGTGAGGTCGGCGGCCGGGTCGAGGGCCGCGCCCGCGTCCTGGAGCTGGTGATGGGCGAGGTCGAGGCCCAGCTGCGCGGCGCTCTCGGGTTCACCGAGGTGGTGTGGCTGACCTCCCCCGAGCTCGCGATCGCCGTGCGGACCGGGTTCGCTCCGGCCGACCGGGCCGGCATCATCACCGCCGGGGCCGAGCGGGAGCACGACCCGAGGGTGAACGCGAGTGTGCCGTGGTCCCAAGCCGGACCGTCGGGGGCGGACACGCTGGCCCGCTGGTACTCCCACGACGCCTGGAACTCCGCTTCGGTCGGGATCGCGTTACCCGCCCGCGGCGTCCTGATGGGGGCGATGGCCCCGATGCTCACCCCGAGCGAGGCGTTGGAGCGGCGCACCATGGTCGTCGCCTACCCGATCAAGACCCTGCAGGCCGCCGAACGGGAGACCGGCAAGGGCGAGTGGGCCGCCGACATCGGTGAGGCCCTGCGCGAGGGCGCCAAGATGAAGACCCGCGCCAAGGAAGCCACCAACATCCGCCACCGCCGCCGCCTGGACGCCAAGCTCGCCGCCGGCAACAGCCTGACCGTCCCCTATGCGGTGTGCACGGTCACCGTGCCGAAGACCTACTCGATCGGCGACTTCGCCCACCAGCTCGAGGCCTCAGTCCGCCGGGCCGGTTTCGCCCCCCAAGTCCTCGACCTGGCCCACGACGTCGCCTTCGCAGCCTCCTCGCTGCCGTTGGGCATCAGCCTGAGCAGGAGCACCACATGAACAAGCCCACCCCCACCCACAGCCGGACTATTCCGCGGAATAACGGCCATTCCGGCCGGTCCGTCGACGCCCTGTTGTCGGACTTCGGCCACCAGCTGCCCCGCCAACCCGAGGAGGCTGCGCCCACGCACGACCGGACGCCGCTGTTCCGCCCGGCGAACCGGCGCGGCCCCCTGCGCCGCAACCAAGGCTGGGCGCCGTCCCTGCCGCCGGTGGCCGGTTGGCGGATGACCTCAGACCAGGCGCCCGCGTTGTGGCCGTTCGTGGCCGGCCCCGGCCTGCCCCCGACCGGCGCGCAGATCGGTGTGGACGACTTCTCCGGGGGAGCGTTCTACGCCGACCCGGTCGGCTGGACCCTCGATGACTCCATTCCGGTCACCAACACCAACGTGTTCTGCTTCGGTGACCCCGGCCGCGGCAAGTCCGGCACCACCAAGGCGTTCGTGCTGCGCATGTCCGACTTCGGCTACAAGACCCTCATCCTGGGCGACATCAAGGACGAGTACGAGAGCCTGTGCCACTGGTTCGGTGTCGAACCGATCGCCGTCGGCCAGGGCCTGCACGCGCGAATCAACCCCTTGGACTTCGGGCCACTCATCCACGGGTGGGAGAACCTCACCCCAGCCGAAGCACGAACGCGGGCGACCGTCGTGTTCGGCCGCTGGGGCACACTGGTGCGCGGTCTGGTCGGGTCGCAGAAGGTCGGCGACGTCCACGTGCCCTACGGGCCCACCGAGGCGCGCGTGGTCGACCAAGCCCTACGCACCCTCACCGGCTACGCCGACGGGCAAACCCGCCTGACCGAGACGACCCTGCCCGAGTTGAGCAAGCTGATCGAGGACCCCAGCGACGAGCTCGTCAACGACTGCCGCTACGCCAACCGGCGCCAGTTCCTGGACGACACCCGCCTGCTGCGCGATGCCCTCAACCGGCTCGTCCGCGGCGTCCTCGCGGGCATCTTCGACGCCCACACCACCATCGACGTCGACTGGACCGCCCCCATCCAGTCCCTGTCCCTGTCCCGGCTCAAGCCGCTGGGCGATGAGGCGGTCGCGATCGCGCTGGCGTGCACCAGCTCGTGGGGCCGCGGCGTCCGCGAAGTCACCGACCCCAACCAGCTCAACATCACCATCCGCGACGAGGTGTGGCTCCAACTCCGCCTCGGCCCGGACGCGGTCAAGAGCTTCGACGCCGACCTGCGCCTGTCCCGGTCGGAGGGGTCGGTGCAGTGGTGCAACATGCACCACCCGGCCAACTTCGAGGCCATCGCCGATGCCGGCTCACAGTCCTCGATGATCGCCCGCGACCTGGCCAAGCTGGCCTCCACGACGATCTACCACGGCATCGACGACCCCGACGCCGTCCCCACAAGCCTGGGGCCGGTCGCCCACCACGCCATCACCGAGTGGGCCTGCCAGAACAAGGGCCGCGCCCTGTGGAAGGTCGGCGATCGCCAGTTCCGCGTCCAGACCGTCCTCCACCCCGCCGAACGCGCCCTGTTCGACACCAACGAAGCCCTCGCCGGAGTCAGCTCATGAAGACCCTCATCGTCGGCATCCTCACCCTCGGCTTGCTGGCCACCTGCGGCCCGTTCGCGGTCGCGGTGCTCAGCGTGGTCCTGTTCGTGCCCACCGCTGAGGAGGCCAGCCAGGAGTACTGCGTCGCCACCCCCGTCATCACCACCCCCGAAGACGACACCACCCCCAGCGACGACCAGACGCCGGCGGTGGAGGGGACGGAGGTTCCGTCGGTGAGTGGGCTGAGTGCCCGCACCACCGGGGCGACCGACGGGTTCGAGTTGCCGCCGGCCGACGACAACCTGCGCCGGGCGAGCCTGAACAACCCGCCCACCGAGATCCCCGCCGACATCCTCGCCCTCTACCAAGCCGCCGCGCAGGCCTACAACCTGCCCTGGACACTCTTGGCGGGGATCGGGATGGCCGAGACCAACCACGGACGGCTGAAGGCGACCAGCTACGCCGGAGCGAAGGGGCTCATGCAGTTCATGCCCGCCACCTTCGCCGCCTACGGCGTCGACGGCGACGGCGACGGGGACGCCCACATCCTCAATGACGCCGACAGCATCTTCTCCGCAGCGAACTACCTGACCGCCAGCGGCGTCCACAACGGTCCCGACGGCGTCCGGGGCGCCCTGTTCGCCTACAACCGGGCGCACTGGTACGTCAACGACGTCCTGTTCTACGCCCACGCCTACGGCGGGGGAGCGGTCCCCGGAACCCCCGGGCAGGGGTGTGTCCCGAACGTCGGCATCATCGACGGCGAGATCCCCCAGTCCGACCGCGACGTCGGGTCCGAATACCGGCTCACGGTGGCCACCATCATCGTCAAGCGCGCGGTCGCCGCCATGTTCCCCACGATCACCACGATCGGCGGGTGGCGGTCCAGCTCGAAGATCTCCACCAGCGACCACCCCCACGGCAAAGGCCTGGACGTGATGATCTCCAACTACCGCGACCCCGCCCAGATCGCCCTGGGTGATGCGATCTGCGACTGGCTCATCGCCAACCACGAAGTCCTCAAGATCAAGTACCTCATCTGGCGCCAACAGTCCTGGAGCCCGCAGCGGCCGTACTGGCGACCGATGGCCGACCGCGGCTCGGACACCGACAACCACTTCGACCACGTCCACATCAGCGTCCTCGAGTAACCCCACCCCGTCCAGCCCTAGATAGGGAGTCCGTTCATGCAGCAGCAACGTCGCCACAACCCCTACCCGCTCACCTGGGAGATCCCCCTCGGCGTCCTCCTCGGCGCGGTCCTGGTGCTGTTCTACGGCCTGCACGCCGGTCGCGGGCTCGCGACCTGGCTGGCCGGGTACGGCTGGCACTGGCCCACCCCGACCAACCTGGTCTCCAGCATCCCCGGCGTGGTGGCCGGTGACCCGCACGCCGGGCTGGCCGACGGCGCCCTACCTGCTGGGGCGACCGCCCCGGTGTTGGTGTGCATCATCGTCGCCGAGCTCGTCCTGCTGGCCGGGCTCACCCTCCTCACCGTGTGGGGGTGGGCGCGGTGGGGGCCGGGCCGCATCCTCGGCATGGCCACCCCCACCCAAGTCGAACAAGTCCTCGGCGTGAGCCGCCTGCGCAAGGTCCGCCACGTCATCCGCCCCGACCTGTACCCCAAGAAGCGAGCACTCCGATGAGCATGATCACCCACCATGAAGCCAAGCCACGCCGCGTCCGGTTCGACCCCCACCAGGTGGGGTGGCGGATCGGCCGCGCCCACCACCCGCGTGCCGGGGACCTGTGGTGCCCGTGGGACCGCACCTGCGGGGTGATCGGCCCCCAGGGCTCGGGCAAGACCCTCGACATCCTCGTGCCCGCCCTGCTCACCGCCCCCGGTGCAGCGTTGGTGACCCTCACCAAACCGGCCGACCTGCTGCTGTCGTGGCAGGCCCGCACCCGCGACGGCCGGCCCTGCCACGTCCTGGACCCGTTCGGCGCCGTCCCGGGCCTGCCCGAACTGGTGTGGAACCCGATCGACGGGTGCGTCGACCCGCTGGTGGCGGAACGCCGGGCGAAGGCGTTCACCGCCGGCACCGTCAAGGCCGGCGCCTCCGGCAGCGGCGACGCCGCAGCCCGGTTCTACGCCGCCGAGGCCGCCAAGGTGCTGCAGGGCTACTTCCACGCCGCCGCGCTCACCGGGCAGACCCTCGACGTCGTCCTGCGCTGGGTCGCGAACCCGCTGGCCACCCAGGAACCCGCCGAGATCCTGCGCGAGCACCCCGACGCCGCCCCGTTCTGGCACGGCCTGCTCACCGGCGCGCTCACCGGCGACGACCGCACCGCCGGGAACACGATCACCACCGTCCAGCAAGCGTTGACCTTGTTCTTCCAGCCAGACATCCGGCGACGGTGCATGCCGCGTCCAGGGCATCCGGCCACCGACATCGCCGACATCATCCGGCGCGGGGGCACCATCTACCTGCTGGGCCGTGAGGACCCCTACGCCAGCGCCAGCCCGCTGATGACCGCCCTGGCCGAACACGTCCTCGACACCGCCCTCGCCCTCGCCACGGCCAGCGAGCACAACAAGCTGTGCCCGCCGATGCTGGCCTGCCTCGATGAGCTGCCCTCGACCGCACCCCTGCCGACCCTCCGCATCCGGATGGCCAACGAACGCGCGTTGGGCATCTCGTTCATCTGGGCTGCACAGACGTGGCGGCAGCTTGCGGCCCTGTACGGCGAGCAGGAAGCCCGCGCCCTGCTCGGCCTGACCAACGTGCTGGTCATGTTCGGCGGCAGCAAGGACGGCGGGTTCAACCGGGAGATCTCCGAACTCGTCGGCAGCGTCCGCGTCGCCCGCACCACCTGGCAGACCGGCGGCAAGGGTGGACGCAGCGTCAGCGGGGAGGACATGGCCATCCTCAAACCCGAGGAAGTCCGGCAGATCCCCACCAAGCAGGCCCTCGTCGTCCCCGAGAACGCACCCCCGATCATCGCCAAGCTGTCGCGCTGCATCGAGGGCAAGACCGGACGCCAACTGTTGGCCGAACTCGACGCCACCCGCACCATCGTCGAGCGTGCGCGTGCTGACGAGGTCTCCATCGAGGCCCGCCAACTCGCCGCCCTGGCCAACGCCCGCCGGCACGCACTCACCGACGCGGCCGACCACGATGGATAGGACACCGGACAAGTCGCTGGTGTGGACGTTCCCCACCCCCAACACCCCACTGTTGGCCGTCGCCTACCGCGACCTCTACCTCGCCGCAGAGGGCACCGCCCAGCAGAAGGAGATGCTCGGCGACCCGGCCCTGCTCCCGCGCCCGTGGGACCCGGCCACCTGCCAGGACCCGCTCCTACGCCAGGAAGTGTGGGACTGGCTGGAAGAGTTCGTGGTCTGGTTCAACCGCGAGTACGTGTGGGACCCCAACGCCGGCATGATCCCCTCCTGCTGGCCCCAGCACCCCCACCTCGTCCACGAGATTGCCGTGCTCGCCGACCAACGCCGACGTGCCGGCATCGCGACCACCAGCGACCTGCTCGAGGACTGGCACCGCTACGCCGTCCCCGCCTTCATCGACCGGATGAAAGCCCGCCTGAAGAACCAGTGCGACGACAGCCACCCCAGCTGGCCCGCCCGCGGCCGCCACGCCCGCCTCATGAACGAGTTCGACACCCGCCTGCGCGCCTACGGCAGCGACGTCACCACCCTCACCCAGCAACTCGCCCAGCACCACCGGGCCGCCCTCCTGGCCGAACCGACAGCGCGCCCCAACCTCCGCTTGGTCGACGGCAGCCAAGTCGACCCCGACACCGGGGAGATCCTCCGATGACCCCCCATGCAGCCCTACGAGCTTGACGCCTGGCTCGGCGACACCGAGCTGACCAGGGACCAGCGCGAGGACTTCGAGCGGAGTATCGACATGATCGCCGCCCGCTACCCGGGCCGGGACCACGGACAGCATCCCGACGAGGAGATGATGGGGGAGGCCATGAGTGGCGCGATCAGGGTGCTGCTGGGCGATGACACGCTGGAGGGTCTCGCGCAGGAGTGGTCGCGGGCGCGCGTGGCTGAGCGGGAGGCCATGGGTCGGCTGACGGGGGCGGTCATCGCTACTGCGGATGCTGGGGTTGCGGAAACGGTGATCGCCGAGCGAACGGGCCTGAATCGCCGCTCGGTGCGGCTGGCTGTGGCCTTGGCCGTTATGTGGCGGGGTTCTGTCGCCGCTTCGTGAGTTCCCTGATGATCGGGCGAATCGTCCCGTGGGTCGATCCCCAACTGACACAGCCTCGTTCGCACGCTTAGCGACTCCGGGCTGCGTAAAACCACTTCAGTCCTCGCTGTATAGTTCAGCGCATGCTGACCATTGCTTCTCGCCTGGACGTGATGAACCGGTTGGGCCGCGCGCTGGCCGACCCGACCAGGTCCCGGATCATCCTGACGCTGCTCGACCGGCCGGCCTACCCGGCAGAGCTGGCCCGCGATCTGGACCTCACACGCTCCAACGTGTCCAATCATCTGGCGTGCCTGCGCGACTGCGGCATCGTTGCTGCCGAACCCGAGGGCCGCAAGACGCGCTACGAGATCGCCGATCCCCACCTGACGCAGGCGCTGACCGCCCTGGTTGACGTCACCCTCGCGGTTGACGAGAACGCCCCGTGCATCGATCCTGCCTGCTCGGTGCACGGATGCGACGCAGCAGAGGCGGGCGCGTGATCCTGGCTGCGGTCCTGCAGGCAATCGGCCTGTTCATCGCGACCAACATCGACGACATCATCGTGCTCTCCTTGTTCTTCGCCCGCGGCGCGGGCCAACGCGGGACGACCACCCGCATCTTGGTCGGCCAGTACGTGGGGTTCGCCTGCATCCTCGGTGCCGCTGTGCTGGTGACTATCGGAGCCGGAGCATTCCTGCCCTCAGCAGCTATCCCGTACTTCGGGCTCATCCCCCTGGCCCTCGGTCTCTGGGCTGCATGGCAAGCCTGGCGCGGAGACGATGACGACGATGACGCCAAGGTCACGGGCACGAAGGTCAGCGCGTGGACCGTCGCAGGAGTCACCTTCGCCAACGGCGGAGACAACATCGGCGTCTATGTCCCCGTCTTCCTCAGCGTGGAACCCATCGCAGTGGTCGCCTACTGCCTCGTCTTCCTCGCGCTCGTCGCGGTCCTGGTCGTAGTCGCCAAGTTCGTTGCCACCCGGCCGCCGATCGCTGAAGTCCTCGAGCGCTGGGAACACATCCTGTTCCCCATCGTCCTGATCGGCCTCGGCATCGTCATCCTCGTCAGCGGAGGAGCGTTCGGTCTCTGACGGAGCCAAAGCGAACGAGAGAGGTCGCCAGGCTCGACGCTCCGGTATAGGGATCCCTGTGCGGGTTCATGCTGCGCAGCAGGAGAGTTTGGTGATGTCGGTGGTGAAGGTTTGGGCGGTGAGTTTGAGGCCTTCGGCCATGGTCAGGTAGGGGCTCCAGAGGTTGGCGACCTGGTCGGTGGTCATGCCGGCCTCGAGGATGTAGACGCCGGCGGCGGCGAGGTCACCGGCGTCCTGGGCGAGGGCGGTGATGCCGATGATGCGGCCGGTGTCGGCGTCGGTGACGATCTTGATGAGCCCGCGGGTGTCACGGTTGACGATGGCGCGCGGGACGTGCGCCAGGGGCAGGACGCGGCTGTCGCAGCGGATCCCGGCAGTGCGGGCCTGCTGGTCGGTCATTCCGACGGAGGCCAGGGCGGGGCTGGTGAACACGACCCGGGGCAGGTGGCGGGAGTCGACCTCCCGGCCGGCTCCGGTGAGGGCGTTGTCGGCGACCAGGGCGCCGTGGGCCGCGGCGACGTACACGAACTGCGGGTGGGCGGTGACGTCACCCGCGGCCCAGATCCGCGGGTTCGTGGTGCGCAGGTGGCTGTCGATGATGACCTCGCCGCGCTTGCCGGCGCGCACGCCGATGGTGTCGAGGCCGAGCGTGCCGGTGACCGGGCGGCGGCCGGTGGCAACGAGGAGCTCGGCCGCGCGGAGCTCGTGTGAGCCGTCGGCGGTGGTGGCGGTGACCGTGACCTCGCCGGTGGCCGGGTCGCGGCGCACCGCGGTGGGCACCGCGCCGCGGATGATCTCGATGCCTTCGTCGGCGAGGATTTCTTCCAGGGCGGTGGCGGCCTCGGGTTCCTCGTGGGAGGCCAGCCGTGAGCGGACGAGCATGGTGACCTGGGCACCGAGGCGGGAGAAGAGCTGGGCCTGCTCCATGGCGACGTAGCCGCCGCCGATGACCAGCAGCGACTCCGGGACGTGGTCCAGCTCCATCGCGGTCGTCGAGGTCAGATAACCGGCCTCCTGCAGGCCGGGGACCGGCGGCGCCCAGGGCGTGGAGCCGGTAGCGATGAGGTGGTGCGCGGCCCGGACGGTTTCCGCCGTGCCGTCCGGGCCGGTCACGCGGAGTGCCGGCTCAGTCGGTGTGCCGACGAAGGTGGCCTCGCCGGGGTGGAGGGCCCACCCGTACTCGGCGGCCAGGGCCGCGTACTTCTCGCTGCGCAGCGATCCGACGAGCTTGTCCTTGCCGGCGACCATGGCGGGCATGTCGACCGGTGGGGCGTCGGGGAGTGGCAGACCGGGGAACCGGGCGGCGTCGAGTGTGACGTGGCGGGCCTCGGCGGCCGCGAGCAGGGCTTTGGAGGGCACACACCCGGTGTTCACGCAGGTACCGCCGATGGTGCCGCGCTCGATCATCACCACCCGCTTGCCCAGGGTGGTGGCGCGGATCGCGGCCGCGAACGCCGCCCCACCGGACCCGATCACTGCCAGGTCATACGACCTGCCCTTGTCCGTTGCCGTCATAAGTCCTCCCTTGTTGCCGCGCCTCAGGACCAGGATCGACCTTCCAGTGCACTGGAAGGTCAAGGCAGAATGAGTGGCATGCGGATCGGTGAGGTGGCTCAGGCGTCGGGCACGACAGCTAAGACCCTGCGGTACTACGAGGACGTCGGACTCCTCCCCGACCCCGACCGCAGCCCGGCGGGGTACCGGGACTACGGCCCCGAGGTGCTCGACCGGCTGCACTTCATCCGCCGGGGCCAAGCCGCCGGGCTGACCCTGGCCCACATCGGCCAGGTGCTGGCCATCCGAGACCGGGGCCAGGCCCCCTGCCAGCACGTCACCGACCTGCTCGACACCCGCCTCGCGGTCATCGACCGGCAGCTCGCCGAGCTCGCGCAGCTACGCACCACGATCGCCATCCTGCGCGAGCACGCCACCACCGGCGACCCGGCCACATGCTCCCCCGAGGACGTCTGCCGCTACCTGTGACCCGCGAAGGTCACCGGCCCGTGGCACCATCGCGACATGGCCGATGACACCCAGCAACGATGCTCGTGCTGCGGCCGCCAGCGGCCACGAAGGTCGCTCCACGCACTCGGGAGCGAACCGGCCTACATCTGCCGAAGGTGCGCGCTCTGGGTCGCCCTTCGCATCGCTCGCGACTGAACGACTCCGCCCGCAACGCGGGCACGCCGCCGGCCGCGGCGAACATCGTCGGATGGTGCGCGAAGGAACCAAAGGGCGCGAATGACGACCAATCATCACGCCGCCAGCGCGATCGCGGGCGCCCGTTGCCGCACTCCTCATCCGACGGTCTGAGCTCCACCGCCTGGCAGCGGTCCGAAGCCTGGAGAGGGCATCGGAGCCGGACGGGACCCCCTAACGCTCAGTGGTCCGCCCTCGCAGCGGTTGCGGTCGGTCCAGTTGTCCGTCCCGTAGAAGAACCCGTTGCGGAGGCGGTGCAGGTCATCGGCGGAAACCCACGCCCGAATGTTCGCAAGACCGCCCGAGAAGGGTTGTCCGGTGACGGTGCGTCATATGGGACGGCCTGTCGTCCCGTAAACGAACGATTCCGCTACAGCGATGACGAGGGTGCGTTGCCCTGTCCAGGATGCTTGACGCTTCGCGGCTCTCAACCCACGGCGTTTGTAGCGGAACTCAGTGCCGGATTCTATGGCTCGATACTTCCAGTGCTGGATGAGTATCGCTACGGTCAGTACCGTGGGGCATCTGCTGGGTTATGCGCGTGTGTCGACGACTGATCAGGACGCTGCGCTGCAGGTCGATGCGCTGACTGCCGCGGGGTGTTACCGGGTCTTCGTCGACACGATCTCTGGCTCCCTGGATCACCGTCCCGAGCTGACGAAGCTGATGGACCAGTTGCGCCCGGGGGACACGCTGGTGGTGTGGCGGCTGGACCGGTTGGGTCGCTCGATCCGGCATCTTATCGACCAGCTGCAGATCTTGTCCGAGCAGGGCGTGGGGTTCCGCTCCTTGCAGGAGACGATCGACACGACCTCCTCGGGCGGGCGGCTGGTGTTCCACGTCTTCGCCGCGCTGGCCGAGTTCGAACGTGACCTGATCCGTGAGCGCACCAACGCAGGACTGGCCGCCGCCCGGGCCCGTGGCCGCAAAGGCGGGCGACCGCCCGCACTGTCGCCGGACCAGGTCAAGGCGGCCCGTCGGATGTATGAGCAGAATGAGATGACGGTGGCGAAGATCGGTGCGGTCCTGGGCGTCAGCCGCGCCACCATCTACCGCGCGCTCAACCGCCAAAGTGTCCCAGTTTGGCTACGCACCCAGGCCAACAAGGCGCGGTATCCGGCCCGGGTCGTGGCGAAGCTGCCGGTGCCCAACATGGTGCCGGTAGCGTCCACGACCGCGGCGACGTGGACGTCCTTGTGGGTGTCCACGCCGGCGAATACTGGCGGGCGTGATTGATGCGTCCCGGTGGGGTCGGGTTTGACGTTCATGTCGTGCTCCGATCTGTTCACATGGGCCGGACACGGCATCGCGCGCCACCAGAGCGGCGGACAAGACAGTGATGAGCGCCTGTTGGCGCAGGCTTTCCTTAGGTCACTCCGGCGGCGAGGCGTGACGCCTCGCCGGGTGTTCTCAAGGGACCGACAGATCCGAGGAAAGACAGCAGATGTCGATCGGAGTGAGGGTCAGGAACCCCTGAGAACACCCGGCACCAGCATCCTTGCGCGTCCGTCGCTGTGTGGGTCAGGACCCTCGAGAACACCAGCACAAACAGTCTCACTGTTCGCTGTGAACGACACGACCCCGCCGGGCCCAACCACCGGCCAGTGACTCCGCACGACGGGCATCGTCTTCCTGGGCGGGAGAACCCTCGTCCCCGTCCTCAGACAGTGACGCGCAGACACTCCCGCTCATCGCCACCCAGCGACCGCAACCAACGCCACAGTCGGCGAACCCACGCTTGTGCGTGATCCGGTGCCACCCAAGACGAGTCACCCGCGTGGCAGGTCCACGCCTCGGCCACCAATTCCCTGAACCGGGCCAGCCTCGACCGGGAGAGTCGACCCCAGAGCCCACCGATCTCTTTCACGAGCCATCACGCTCAGCCGGATAGCGGCGAGACCCGGAGCCTCCTCCCACAGCCACCGTAGCGACCACCACCCGTCACCAGGAGGCACTCCAAGTCATACAAGCCCGAAATCCGGCAAGGTGAGCGGCCCGCCCGCGTGCGTCAGCCATGCTGGTGACGAGAGAGATAGTGATCCGAAGGAGATGCCATGAGTAGCGAAGACGATCGATCCTCAGAGCGGGCGTCGCATCAGGGGACAGGCCACACTTCACACGATCGTTCGGGGAAGGCCAGTGACCCCGGCCTGGGCACTTACGTGCGTTTCGGTCTGATGATCTTGACCTCTTCAGTGGTGATGTACATCGTCATGTACCTGAACACTTACTCGATCGACCACGTCTTCTGGAGTTGGACGCGGTTCTTCATGACGATGATGTCCGCGGCGACCATGACTGTCGTCATGTTGACCTTCATGCTGGGGATGTACCGCAACCGGATGGTGAACGCGGTGATCGTGGTGGGAGCTGTCGTGGTGTTCGGTGCGGGCCTTGCCCTGGTCCGCACCCAGGCCACCGTCGGCGACGTCGCGTGGATGCGGGCGATGATCCCGCACCACTCGATCGCGATCCTCACCAGCGAGCGCGCCCACCTCGAGGATCCGCGGGTCCGTGAGTTGGCGGACTCGATCATTGAGGCGCAGCGCAAGGAAATCGAGGAGATGAAGGCCTACATCAAGGAGTTGGAGTAGGGGAACGAGCTCCCGGTGCAGGCGGCCGAGGCGACGCGCGATGCTCGGCGACGTCCCGTGCACCAGCCCGCGTGGTGATCGTGGAGGGCGATTCCGTGCACGGGCCGCAACCCGAACGCGTGGTCAGCGAGGCCGATCTGCTGGTGGGGGCGCGAGTGGAGGGCTTGGAGGCCGCCAGTTGACCAGCTCTGTGAGGTGCGATCGGTGGCGGCATGGAGGGAGCTGAGGAACGCCGACAGATAGTTGGCGTGGGTCTTGCCACTGACCGGAGCGCGCGTCGGCGATTTGTGCGTTGGACCGGCCTCTCGGCGACGGGGCCGAGCACCTCCGCCGTGATCGAAGGCATCATGATATTGGTCGCTGTGGCGTTCATCCTGTGGACCTCGGTGGTGCTTTCCTCAACCCGCTCCAGTTGGAGAACGTGGGCGTCGGGCTGGCATTCGGTGGTCGCGTCCGCCGTCAACGGCGCCGTCGCCGTCGCCGTTGTCCTCATGCGAGCCGCATGCGCCGCTTGATCAGGCTGACTGCTGACGGAAATACCTGATGACCGACCTGTGGACCTCGGCCCGGAGTCGTGCCGGGTGTCATATGGAAGCGGACGTTCTGCCTACTGTCTCCTGGACGACGCGGACGGCTTGGCGTCAGCTCGCAGGCCACCCGGACGAGGGCGTGACGCCGGCGCAATGAGCGGCTGTCCGGTCAGCGTCCACAGCGGAGGAGCGGGTGTCACGGTCTTGCCCTCACCGCCCCGATTGGTGCGTTTCCCTGGGGAGGGTGAGTCGCAGGGTGGCGCCGGTGCCCTCCCCGTCGCTGGTGGCGGTGAGGCTGCCCCCGTGGGCTTCGGCGAGTGCTTTGGCGATGGTGAGCCCGATGCCGGATCCGCCCTTGTCGGCCTCCCTGGCGGCGTCGCCGCGGTAGAAGCGCTCGAAGATGTGCGCGAGTTGTTCGGCGGTCATGCCTTGGCCTGTGTCGGCGACGCTGATGGTCACGGCGTCCGGGGTCGAGGTTGACGTCACGTCGACTCGTCTCCCCTGGGGGGTGTGTCGGAGGGCGTTGGTGAGCAGGTTGCCGAGGATCTGGGCGACGCGCTGGGGGTCGGCTCGGACCGGCACGTCGTCGACTCGGACGGTGAGGGTGACGCCTTTGGTGTCGTAGGCGTGCCTGGCCTGACGGATCGCCGGCTCGACCAGATCGGTGAGCGGTTGCACGCTGGTCTGGAGTTCGATGCGTCCTTCTTCGGCTCGGGACACCTCGTCGAGGTCGCGGGCGAGCCGAGTGAGGCGTTGGGCTTGTTGCTCGACGACAGCTTGGGTGTTGTCGTCCCAGGTGAGGACACCGTCGGCGATCCCTTCGAGGTGGGCGTTGAGGGTGGCGATGGGGGTACGCATTTCGTGGGCCAGGTCGGACAGGAGGCGCCGGCGGGTGTTCTCGACGTCGCCGAGGCGGTCGGCCATGGTGTTGAACGTGTCGCCCAGGGTGCTCAACTCGGGGCCGCCGCCCGTGACGGTGACCCGGGCGTCGTAGTCGCCACGGCTGAGCCGGCCGGCCGCCTGGGTCAGGAGCTCGACGGGATGGCCGATGCGGCGGGTCAGGTACCACGAGATCCCGAGGGAGGCGGCGAGCGCGACCAGCAGCCCGACGGTGAGGGAGATCATGCTGGCGTCGGCGAAGGCGCGTTCGATGTGGACGATCTCGGGAGAGTCGGGCGGGTGGCCCGTGTCCAGGAGGTGGGCGTGGAACAGCGGTGGCCCGATGATCGCGGCGGTCAGGCCGGCGCTGGCCACGATGGCGAACAGGACGATGGCTTGGGCGACGAACAGCCTGGTGCCGAGCCGCCACGCTGCGATCGCCTCAAGCAGGCGGGTCACCCTCGTCCCATCCGGTAGCCGACGCCGCGGATGGTGGTGATGTAGCGCGGTTCGGTCGGGTCGTCGTCGAGTTTCTTGCGGAGGTTGGCGACGTGGACGTCCACGACGTGTTCGTCGCCGACCCACGCGGTGTCCCACACGGCGTCGATCAGTTGGCGGCGGCTGAGCGCCAAGCGGGGTTGGGCGGACAGGACGTCGAGGATGTCGAACTCGGTGCGGGTGAGGGCGACGGGGTGGTCGCCGATCCACACTTCGTGGCCGGCGGCGTCGATGCGCAGGTCGCCGAACACACGCTGATCCTCCACCGCGGGGGCGGCGGCGGGTGGGCGGCGGGGGCGCCGCAGCACGGTCTGGACGCGGGCGACGAGTTCGCGGTTGCTGAACGGCTTGGTGAGGTAGTCGTCGGCCCCCACGGACAATCCGATGAGCCGGTCGACCTCGTCGCCGCGAGCAGTCAGGATCAGGATGTAGCAGTCGGAAAAGGTGCGGATCTGGCGGCACACCTCGATGCCGTCGAGGCCGGGCAGCCCGAGGTCGAGCACGATGACGTCGGGGTCCTCGGCCCTGGCCTGGTCGAGGGCCTCGGGGCCGGTGTGGGCCTGGCTGACCTGGTGGCCCGCGCGGGTGAGGTAGGACGCGATGACGGCGGCGAGTGCGCGTTCGTCATCGACGACCAACACCTTGGTCGGCTGTGCACCTTCGCTGTTCATGTCAGCCAGTATGGCCGCGACCCGCTGAGCACTGGTGAGCTGGGTCGGGCTCCCGGGCGGGTCTTGATGCGATCTTGAGACGATCCCGGTCGGACGATGTGGCAGCGCCGGGCGCTGAGTCAAGCCCGTGTTCGACCCGAGGCCGGCGTGCTGCCTTCGGTCTCTAGCCGGGGCCTCGTCGTGGGGCCGCACGGGGTCTTCCACAACAAGGAGTCAATTCGCGTGACGTCGTACCGTGCTGTCCGTGCCGTAGCCATGACACCCAGCCGATCCGCAGGTGAGCGCCCGCGAGGTCCTTTGCCGGGAGCTGGCCCTCGGCGTGCGGCGCCTGCTGCGCAGCGCCGTCCGACGGTGGTTGCGCTGTCCAGCCTGGGGTTGGCGGCGGCCGTGGTCGCTAGCGTGGGGGTGGTCGGTCTGGGTGCGGCCACCTCGGTGGCCGCGGTGCCGCGTCCGGACGCCGTGGGCGCCCCGCTGCCCGTGGCGGAACTGCGCGGCGTGCAGACCAGCCGCGGCGAGACTCGCGTGACCAGGCAGGGGGATGCAATGCTGCCGGAAGGCCCAGCGGTGGGCGACGCCCGCGCTGCACGCAAGGCGGTGGCGGAGCGGCAGGCTGAACTGGAAGCCACGGCGGAGGCGATCGACCGGGAGACGCAGCGGCTCTCCGATGTCGCTGCGCAGCAACGGCAGCTGGCTGCGCGGGAGGCTGAGCGGGAGGCTGAGCGGGCGAAGGCGGCCGAGGCTGCTTCGAAGGCCTTCGTGTGGCCCACCGCGGGTGGGGTGTCCAGCGGGTTCGGGTACCGCGTCCACCCGATCCTGAAGACGCGCAAGCTGCACAACGGCGCCGACATCGGCGGGGCCTGCGGGCAGCCGATCGTGGCGGTCCGCGCCGGCGTCGTCACACGGGCGGAGCGATCAGGGTCGAATGGTGGGGCTGGCCACAATGTCCGGATCGACCACGGCCCGGTCGGCGGCGCCGAACTGGAGACGGCCTACCTGCACATGGGCGACGTGGCGGTGAAGGTCGGCCAGCGGGTCGAGACCGGGCAACGGTTGGGCACGGTGGGCTCGACGGGTCTGTCGACGGCCTGCCACCTCCATCTCAGCCTCTACAAGGACGGCGCGGGCAGCGACCCGCTCGCCTACCTCACGAAGTAGTCGCGATCTTGACCGAACCTGAACCCGCGCCACACGGCGACTCCACAGCAGGCGGCCACAGTGGCAGGACGTCAGGAGAGGGGATTGCTATGGGCTGGGAGATGTGGGTCCTCATGCTCGTCGGCATGGCCGGCTTCTGGGCAGTGGTCCTGTTGGGCATCCGCGCGCTGTTCCTGGCGGGCGGAAACACGCCTGAGCCGCGATTCCGCGATGCACCCGAGAACGACGCCACCGCCGGGCGCTCGCAGCCTCGGGCTTCGGCCGAGCCGCCGGCCCGGACCGACTCCTCCTCAACGTCTCGAATAGCACCCATCGAAAGGCACCCATGACTGGCATGTCCCGACGCACGCTCCTGCTCGGCGGACTCGGCCTCGGCGCCGCCGCCCTGACGGGCTGCACCTCCGCGCCGGCCGCCGGCCCCGTCCCCTCCGCGTCTGGCCCGATGCCGACGCTCCCGCCGGCCACCCCGAGACCCGGGCAACGGATCGTCGAGCAGGTCTTGACCGCCAAGCCTGTGACCCTCGACCTCGGCGGACCCACCGTCCCTACCTGGGCCTACGGCGACACCGCGCCCGGTCCGCTCGTGAGGGCTACCGCGGGTGACTTCCTCCGGATACGTCTTGACAACCAGTTGCCCGCGGACACGACCATCCACTGGCACGGGATCCGGCTGCACAACAAGGCGGACGGGGTGCCCGGCATGACCCAGGACCCGGTCCCGGCCGGCGGGTCGTTCACCTACGAGTTCACCGCGCCGGATCCCGGCACGTACTTCTTCCACCCGCACGTCGGCGTCCAACTCGACCGTGGCCTGTACGCCCCCCTGATCGTCGACGACCCGAACGAGCCGGGAGCCTACGACGCCGAGTGGGTGGTCGTCCTCGACGACTGGGTCGACGGCACCGGCCGCACCCCCGACGACGTCCTCGCGAAGCTGATCGCCGACGGCGGCCCCGCCCCCAGCGGCGGCATGGGCGGCATGGGTGGGATGGGGGGCATGGACCACGGCGGTCACGGTGGCGGCAACGCTCCGCAACCGTGGGGCGACGCCGGCGACGTCACCTACCCCAACTTCCTGATCAACGGACGCGTCCCCACCGCACCCGACACGTTCGAGGCCAAGCCGGGCCAGCGCATCAGGATCCGGCTGATCAACGCGGCGTCCGACACGATCTTCACCGTGGCCCTCGGCGGGCACCGACTGACGGTCACCCACAGCGACGGCTTCCCCGTGGAACCGCAGGAGGTCGACGCCCTCTACCTCGGCATGGGCGAGCGCTACGACGCCCTCGTCACCCTCGACGACGGCGTGTTCCCCCTGGTGGCTCGTCCGTTCGGCAAGACCGAGGGCGGCCAGGGCTTGGCCCTGGTCAGGACCGGTTCGGGTCAGGCCCCCGGCCCCGACGTGTCGCCCGCCGAACTGGCCGGGCGCATCCTGCTGGCCACCGACCTGCGTCCCCACGAGTCGGTGAGGCTGCCTTCACGATCGCCGGACGCCACCGCGCACATGTCGTTGGAGGGGTCGATGAGCCCGTACCGGTGGGGCATCAACGGGGCCCCGTTCGGGCAGAACCAGCCGCTCACCGTGCGTGAGGGGCAACGGCTGCGGCTCAACGTGATGAACATGACGATGATGACCCACCCCCTGCATCTGCACGGGCACACGTTCGCGCTGCCGACAGGGCTACGGAAGGACACGGTGCTGTTGGCGCCGATGCAGTCGATGGCGCTCGAGCTGGACGCCGACAACGTCGGTGACTGGATGGTCCACTGCCACAACATCTATCACGCCGAGGCCGGGATGATGATCGGCCTGCTCTACCGCGGCTGAGCGGGAACGTTGACGCGACCTTGACGGTTCCCACAACCAGACCCGACCTTCGTCGACCAGCCTCGTTGGTGTAACGATCCGACCAACGTCAAGGAGTCCCTGCCATGAATCACGACCACACCGACCACCGCACCGCCCCGCCGGCCGGCAACGACCCGTACGACCGGTTCGCCGCCGACCCGTTCGCGCCGACCACCCCGGCACCGCCCGTTGGGCAGCAGGCCCCTACGGCCCAGCCCGTGCGGCACCGGTGGTGGATGCACCTGCTGATGTGCGCCCCGATGCTGGCTGTCGTCGGATTCCTCGTCGCCACCGGGGCGGCGGGCGGCGGCGTCATCGGCTACGCCCTGCTGTGCATGGCGATGATGGGCGCGATGATGCTGTTCATGAACCAGGGCTCCGCTGGCGGCCACAAGCATTGACCCCGACACCCCCACGAACCCCATCGCCGAGCCACCCCGATCCCCCGAGTGGCTCGGCGATGGCCCGTCCGCCCTGACAGGAGAATGTGATGAACCTGAACTCCACCGCCGAGTCGGTCGTGCTGCACGTGGGTGGCCTGCACTGGGCCACCACCGCCCACGGCGTCGAACAGACCCTCCTGACCCGGCCAGGCGTGCTGGCGGTCGACGCGAACGCGATCTCGCAGACGGCGACCGTCACGTTCGACCCGACGCGGACCGACGTCGCCGAACTTCAGGGCTGGGTGCGCGAGTGTGGCTACCACTGTGCCGGCGAGTCACAGCCCACCCACGTGTGCGTTCCCCGCATCGAACCGGCAGGTCATCCCGGCGGGCACGCAGCCCCGGACGCCCACGCGCGGCACGGCGGCCCCGGAACCACGGTGCCGCACGGTCATGGGGGGCACGACCAGGCGGCGAGCCACGCCGCGGGGGTGGGGATCTCGCCGCATGACGCGATGGGTCATGGCGGTCATGGGGGGATGTCGATGGACGCCATGGTCGCCGACATGCGCAACCGGTTCCTGGTCGCGGCGGTGCTGTCGGTGCCGATCACGTTGTTCTCCCCGATGGGACGCGACATGCTCGGCTTCGGGCTGCCGGCGCCGTTCGGTTTGCGGGACGAGGTGTTCGCCCTGGTGTTGTCGCTGCCGGTGGTGTTCTACGCGGGCTGGATCTTCTTCGACGGGGCTTTCCGCGCCCTGCGGAACCGGACGCTGGACATGATGGTGCTGGTCGCGATCGCGATCGGCGCCGGGTGGCTGTACAGCCTGTACGTCACGCTCACCGGTGGTGGCGAGGTGTTCTTCGAGGCGGCCGCGGTGCTGACCACGTTCGTCTTGTTGGGGCACTGGTTCGAGATGCGGGCCCGCGGCGGCGCGAACGACGCCATCCGGGCGTTGCTGGACCTGGCGCCGCCGATGGCGACGGTGATTCGTGACGGGGTCGAGGCCGACGTGCCCACCAGCGAGGTGCTGGTCGGCGACCTGGTGCTGGTCCGTCCCGGCGCGAAGGTGCCCGTCGACGGCGTCGTCCGGGAGGGCCGTTCCGAGGTGGACGAGTCGATGGTGACCGGGGAGTCCTTGCCGGTCGACAAGACGGTCGGTTCAGCGGTGGTGGGGGCGTCGATCAACACCACGGGGACGCTGCGGGTGGAGGCCACCAAGGTGGGCGCGGACAGCGCCCTGGCGCAGATCGTCGCGCTGGTGCAGCAGGCGCAGAACTCGAAGGCCCCCGGCCAGCGGCTCGCGGACCGGGCGGCGTTCTGGCTGGTGCTGGTGGCCATCATCGGAGGAGGGCTCACGTTCGGGGCCTGGCTGCTGGCCGGCGCGTCGGTCCAGACGGCGATGCTGTTCGCGATCACGGTGGTGGTCATCACCTGCCCCGACGCCCTCGGACTGGCGACGCCGACCGCGATCATGGTCGGCACCGGTCTGGGCGCCAAGCGAGGAGTGTTGTTCAAGAACGCCACCGCCCTGGAGACCTCCGCGAAGGTCAACACGGTGGTGATGGACAAGACCGGCACGCTCACCCGCGGCGAACCCGAGGTGACCCAGGTCATCGCCGTCGGGGGCGACCCCCACCTCGACCTGGTCGCGGCGGTGGAGCGCGAATCCGAACACCCGCTCGCGGCCGCCGTGGTCACCCATGCCGACGCCCTCGGCGTCGCGACCCGTAAGGCTGCCGAGTTTCGCAACGTGCCCGGCCACGGGGCCACCGCCGTCGTCGACGGACTGGACGTTGCGGTCGGAAACCGGCGGCTCATGGAGTCCCTCGGTGTCGACCTGTCGGCGGCGGGGCCGATCCGCGAGCGGGTCGCCGCCCAGGGCCAGACCGCCGTGTTCGGAGCGGTGGACGGCCGCATCGTGGCGGTCATCGGGTTGGCGGACGCCCCCCGCGAGACCTCCGCCCGGGCGGTCGCGGCGTTGCACGACCAGGGCGTGCAGGTCGTGATGCTGACCGGGGACAATCAGGCGACCGCACAGCGGATCGCCGCCCAGCTGGGGATCGACACGGTGATCGCGGACGTGCTGCCCGGCGACAAGGCCGCCCATGTGGCCGATCTACAACGCCAGGGGCGGGTGGTGGCGATGGTCGGTGATGGTGTCAACGACGCCCCTGCTCTGGCCCAGGCTGACGTGGGGGTCGCGATCGGGGCGGGCACCGATGTGGCGATCGAGACGGCCGACCTGGTCCTCATGCGGTCGGACCCCCTCGACGTGCCGACCGCCCTGACCATCGGCCGTGGCACGCTGCGGAAGATGCGGCAGAACCTGGGCTGGGCGGTCGGTTACAACGTGGTCGCCCTGCCGATCGCGGCCGGCGTGTTTGCCGGCGTCGGGCTGACCCTACGGCCAGAGATCGCTGCGCTGTCGATGTCCGGTTCCAGCCTGATCGTCGCTGTCAACGCCCTGCTGCTGAAGCGGTTGCGGCTCCCCGACGAGCACCACCGCCGACCAGGCACCCCGGCCGCGCAGGCTGCGTCGGGATCTTGACGCGACCTTGATCCGATCCTGCCGATCCGGACACGAGACCCACCTAACCTGACACCAGAAGCGGTACCCCTGGGGGGTATCAGGACAGGGTGAGGTGGTTGTGATGAGTTGGCTCGTCATCGGCGGCGCGGTGGTCGTCACCGGGTTGTTGTGGTGGTTCTTCTTCGGTCCGAAGCGGGCCGGACAGGTGAGCCTGGAGGACGGCGTCCAGGTGGTGCGGGTCACCGTGGACGGTGGCTACAGCCCGGACGTGATCGAGGGCGTCCGCCCGGGCGTACCGGTCAGGCTCCTGTTCGACCGGCAGGAGAGCGGTGAGTGCACCTCGCGGGTGGTCATGCCCGACTTCAAGGTCAACGCAGCGCTGCCGGCGTTCCGGACCACGGCGGTCGAGTTCCTTCCCACCGAAACGGGGGAGTACCGCTTTGCGTGCGGGATGAACATGGTGTCCGGGGTGGTCCGGGTCAGCGGGAGCCCCCCGGCCGATACCCAAGGCGGCGGCACCGTGGTGGAGCAGGCCTCCCGGCCGGTGGACGGAACGACCGCGGCCGGCGGCACCGCCCCCGACGCGGAGGCGGAGGAGGCTGAGCGTGCCGCCGAGATCCGCGACTTGACCCGCCGCCTGCTGGTGGGTGCGGTGCTGTCGGCGCCGGTGCTGGTCGCGGTGATGGCGGTGGAGTTGTTCCAGGCGATGTGGGTTCCCGAGTTCCTGATGAACCCGTGGCTACAGCTGGCGTTGATCGCTCCGGTGATGTTCTATACCGGCTGGCCGATCCACCGGACCGGCTGGAAGGCGCTGTCGCACCGGACCGCCGACATGAACTCGCTGATCACCTTGGGCACGTTTGCCGCCTTCGGCTACAGCCTGGTGGTCACGTTCCTGCCCTGGCTGCTGCCCGACGCGTTGCGGCACGTGTACTACGAGGCCGTCGGGGTGATCATCACCCTCATCCTGCTCGGGCGGCTGCTCGAGACGAAAGCGAAGGCCGGCACCGGTGAGGCAATCCGCGCTCTGATCGGGCTGCAGCCCCGCACCGCCCGGGTTGAGCGCGACGGTGCCGAACTCGAGGTCGGCGTTGATGAGGTGCGGGTCGGAGACATCGTGCTGATCCGGCCCGGGGAGAAGCTCCCGGTCGACGGCGAGGTGACCAGCGGCTCCTCCTCGATCGATGAGTCGATGGTGACCGGCGAATCCATGCCGGTGACCAAGTCCGTCGGGGACACCGTGATCGGCGCCACCATCAACACCACCGGCGCCCTGCGCTACCGGGCCACCAAGGTCGGCGCCGACACGATGCTGGCCCAGATCATCAAGCTGGTCCGCGAAGCCCAGGGCTCCAAGGCGCCCATCCAGCGGCTCGCCGACCAGGTGTCCAGCTACTTCGTGCCCGCGGTGATCGTGATCGCGGTGTGGACCTTCGTCGCGTGGGTGCTCGTCGGCCCGCCGCCGGTGTTCATCTTCGCGCTCGTCGCCGCCGTGTCGGTGCTGATCATCGCCTGCCCCTGCGCCCTAGGGCTCGCCACTCCCATGTCGATCACCGTCGGCACCGGCAAAGGGGCCGCGCACGGCATCCTGATCCGCTCCGCCGAAGCCTTGGAGACCGCGCACAAGCTGCAGACGATCATCCTCGACAAGACCGGCACCCTGACCCGCGGCGTCCCGGCCCTCACCGACGTCATCCCCGTGACCGACGGGGGTGAGGACCGCCTCCTGGCCGCTGTCGCCGGGGTCGAGCGGGCCTCCGAGCACCCGCTGGCGGCCGCGATCGTGGCCGGGGCGACCGAGCGCGGGCTCGCTGTGCCCGAGGTCGACGGGTTCGAGTCCGTCACGGGCCAAGGGGTGATGGCGCGGGTCGACGGGCGGCGCGTGCTGGTCGGCAATCGCCGGCTGCTGGACGCGTTCGGGGTGGACGCGGCCGTCCTGCTCGCCGCCCACGACCGGCTGGCCGGCGAAGGCAAGACCGCGATGCTGGTCGCAGTCGACGGACGCCCAGCCGGCGTGGTGGCCGTGGCCGACACCCTCAAGGAAGGCGCCCCGGCGGCGGTCGCCGCCCTCCAGGCCCGCCGCATCGAGGTCGTGATGATGACCGGTGACAACCGGCACACCGCCGCCGCGATCGCCCGCCAGGTCGGCATCACCCGCGTCGTCGCCGAGGTGATGCCCGACCACAAGGCCGCCGAGGTCCGGCGCCTGCAGGCCGACGGCAAGGTGGTCGGCATGGTCGGCGACGGCATCAATGACGCCCCCGCCCTCGCCCAGGCCGACGTCGGGTCGGCGATCGGGACCGGCACCGACGTCGCGATCGAGTCCTCCGACATCACCCTCGTATCGGGGGCCCTGGCCGGCATCGTGACCGCCGTCGACCTGTCCCGGGCCACCATGCGCAACATCAAGCAGAACCTGGTGTTCGCGTTCCTGTACAACATCCTGGGCATCCCGATCGCCGCCGGCGTGCTCTATCCGGCGTTCGGGATCACCCTCAGCCCGATCATCGCCGCCGCCGCGATGGCACTGTCGTCGCTGTCGGTGGTCGCCAACGCCAACCGGCTCCGCCGGTTCACCCCCCGCCCACTGGCCGCCACCACCCAGGTGGCCGGCGTCGACCCGCTCGTCGAGGTCGGCGGCAGCGTCGAAGCCTCACACCACACCCAACGAAAGGAAACCACCATGTTCGGCCTGTTCGGCAAGAAGAAGGACACCACCGCCAAGGTCGTCGACCCGGTCTGCGGCATGAAGATTGATCCGACCGACGCGGCCGCCACCCGCGACCACGACGGCACCACGATCTACTTCTGCTCCAAAGGCTGCGCCGAAACCTTCGACGCGGACCCGCACCGTTACGCGCATGGACCCTCCGGCGCCGGCCACCACTGACCCGGGCGCTTCCGCCCCTGCAGCCCACGGGAGTGCGTCGGCCTCACGGACCCGACGCGCCCTGCTGGGCCGGCTGCGGCGCATCGAGGGGCAGGTCCGCGGGATCGCCCGGATGGTCGACGGCGACGCCGACTGCATCGCGATCCTCACCCAGGTGGCTGCTGTCACCCACGCCCTCGACGCCGCAGCCTTGGTGCTGGTCGACGAACACCTCCGCGACTGCCTGCAACGGGGGGCAGCCACCACCGTGGCCGACGAGCAGGCCGAACAGGTGCAGCAGGCCCTCCGGGCCATCGGGCGGCTGCTGCGCACCTGAAGCAGTCCTGCGTGTGAAGAGGGGCGGGCGGGTCGCGAACGCGCGACCCACCCGCCCTTTCCGCGTCACGCCGCGTCGGGCCGCCCGCGGGGGGCAGGGCGACGATCAGGCCGTGCCGACCGGTCGGCCGCCCGGCCGGTCGTACCACTCCTGCAGCCAGTCCTGCATCTGCGCGATCTCGGCCAGTTGGGCTTCGCGGATGTCGGTGCACAGGGTCAGCAGTTCGTCGTGCTCGGCGTTCGCCAGGCACTTCTCGGCCTCCCGGATCGCCCCCCAGTGGTGGCGGATCATCGACCGCAGGAACGCCACCTCGAACTCCTCGCCGTCCAGGTCGTGGAACCGGTGCATCGACTGCATCCCAGTCATGTCCGGCTCGTGGGAGATGCCGTACCAGTCCTCCAGCCACTGCTGCATGGTCGCGATCTCGGCCGACTGGGTGGCCACGATCGACTCACACGTCGCTGCGAGCTCGTCGTGGACCGCCTTCTCGACGCACATCTCGGCCATCATCACCGCCATGTGGTGGTGGTCGATCATCCCGGTCAGGAAGTCGACCTCGAACCGGGCCGCCTGATCGGACGCCGCCGGTGCGCTCGCCTGTGCCGGTGGTGCGGCCGCCACCGCCACCCCGGTCAGTGCGCCGGTCGCCAGCAGGGCCGCAGTCAAGCCGGACGCCACCCGTCGGGTCAGGTTCGTGTGTTCCATCATGCCTCCCTTGGTTGTTCCCCTCAGGTGTGAGGATGGGCATCGACGCTACCCACCGGGGTTTCGCGGCGTCGAGCCCCGGATCGGGGTTCTTGGCCGAATCTTGAGGTTTTCGTCAGGCACCCCCGCCCAGTTTCATCGGCTTCTTGACGTGATCTTGGCTGCCGCTCAGGGGGCCCTTGACCCCGGCCCGCGACAGTGGGAGCCGGCGTGCCGCGCGGGTGCGTCGCTTGATGGAGGAGTCTCGCCGTGTGGCCGGTGTTGTTCTCAGTGTTCGGAATCCAGATCCAGTCGTACGGGGTGAGCAAGGCCCTCGCGGCGCTGGTCGCCGCGTGGCTGCTCGGCCGGGCCTTCCGCCGGCTCGGCTTCCCGGTGGAGCAGGCGCACTCGCTGGTTCTGTGGGCGGCGGTATGGGGGTTCGTGGCCGCCAAGGTGTACTTCCTGATCGACAACCGCGCCCAGTTCAGCTGGCACCTGCTCGGTAGCTCGGGGTTCGTCTGGTACGGCGGGCTGATCGGCGGCATCCTCACCGTCGTCGTCCTGACCCGCCGCTACCGGCTGCCTCTGGCCAGCGTGGCCGGCGCGACCGCGCTCCCGCTGTCGGTGGCGTACGGGATCGGCAGGATCGGCTGTTTCCTGGCGGGCGATGGCACCTACGGCACGCCGACCGACCTGCCCTGGGGGATGGCCTTCCCGGACGGCGTCGTGCCGGTGACCGTCCCGGTTCACCCGGCCCAGTTGTACGAGGCTGCCGGCGCGTTCGCGATCGCCGCCGTGCTCTGGCTGCTCGCCCGCCGCTGGCTGCCGCTGTCAGTGTTCGGCGGCTACCTCGCCCTCAGCGGGGCCGCGCGACTGCTGGTCGAGATCGTCCGGGTCAACGACCGCGTCCTGCTCGGCCTCACCGAAGCGCAACTGTTCGGCGTGCTCAGCATCATCGCCGGCGTCATGCTGATCGCTGTCGACCGCCGGCAGCGGACCCCCGAGCCCGCCGCCGCACACCCGATCGAGGCGGCACGCGTGTGATCCACTCGGTGAGACGGCCACGCCCGCGATGACGACCCTGCGGACCGCACGGGACGCGTCATGGGCCCGGCAGCGGTGGCCGCGTCACTGGGCACCGCTGGTCGCGGCGGGGGCGGCGGGTGCGGCGGGGTTGATGACGGGCACGGGTGTCGCACCGCTGGGCTGGTGGCTCGCCCCACCGCTTGGCGTCATGGTGCTCACCGTCGCCGTGCACCGGAGCACGTCGCTCCGGGCTGCGGCTGCCGTGGGGCTGGCCTACGGCCTTGGCCTGTCCGGACCAACCCTGGGCTGGATGGCCGCCATCCACCCGGCCGCCCTGGTAGGGCTGCTGTTGCTCTCCTCCAGCTGGTCTGCGGTCACGGCCGTGCTGGTCCGCGCCGCCGGCCGGAGCCGCGGCTGGCCCGTACTGGCAGCCCTGGCCTGGTTGGGCGTGGAGTTCCTCGCCGCCCGCGTCCCGTTCGGCGGCTTCGGCTGGCTGCGGCTCGGCTACACCCAGATCGACTCGCCCCTGGCCGGGCTGTACCCCTTCATCGGGGTGGCAGGCGTCAGCTTCTCCGTGGTCCTCACGGGACAGCTGGGCGCCTGGATCCTGCTGGGGCCCTCCAGGCGGCGCCTGGCCTGGTCCGCGGCGTGGCTGGTCGTCGTCACCGGCGCCGCCACCGCCGGTACCGTGACCCCGACCCCGCCCCCTGACGGCGTCGTCACCGCGGGCTGGGTCCAGGGTGGCGCACCCGGCGGCGGCGTCTACGGCCTCGGCCCGCCTCGCACCATCACCACCAACCAAGCACGGGCCACCCGCGAACTGGCCGCCGCGATCGACGCCGGCCGCCTGCCGGCCCCCGACTTCGTCGTGTGGCCCGAGAACGCCACCGACCTCGACCCCGACACCGACCAGCGCACCGGCCAGCTCGTCGAGCAGTCCGTCGCGGCCGTGGGGCGTCCCGTGCTGGTCGGCGCCATCCTCGACGGTCCCGGACCCCGCCAGCGGCGAACCGCCGCCCAATGGCGCGAACCCGACGGCCGGATCGGGCCCACCTATCAGAAACGCTCGATCGTCCCGTTCGGCGAATGGATCCCGTTCCGAGACGTGCTGCTGCCGCTGATCCCTGCCCTGCGCTACGTCGGCGCCCAGTCCGTGGCCGGCACTGATCCGGGTCTTCTCGACGTACAGCTCCCCGACGGACGCTCGATCAGCCTCGGCGTGCTGGCCTGCTTCGACGTCGCCTTCGACCCCGTCGTGCACGACCTCGCCACCGCGCAGGCCGTCATCGTGCAAAGCAACAACGCCATGTACCAGGGCACCGCCCAGATCGAGCAACAGTTCGCCATCACCCGGGCCCGGGCAGCGGAACTGCGCCGCGACACCCTCGTCGTCACCACCAGCGGCATCACCGGACTCATCGATCCCACCGGTCGGGTCACCATGAAGGTCACCGAACCGGGTCCCGCCGTTGGAGTGGTGCAACTCGGCCTGCGCACCGGGACCACCACCGCCAGCTGGCTCGCCACCCCCCTGGAGGTCACCGCGACCGTGGCCGCCGCGCTCTGGATCACGGCGCTCACGCTGACGCCTTCGCCGCGCAGGCGCTTTCATCCCTTGGTCGGATCTTGACCAGAGCCGGGCCGACACCACACCGACGTCACGCACCCTCGACGGTATGGACACCAGCCTGACCGACCCCCCGGCATCTACTCTGGCCGCCGACAGCGTCACCGCGGCCACCCCGTGGCGGGCCCGCGCCGCCGGGGCGTGGGCGGCCACCCGAGCCACGTTCGGGGCCCTGCTCGGGCTCGCACCGCATGTCCTGCACCACGTCGGGTTCCTCGCCGGCGCCGCCCTCCTGACCGGCGTCGTGGGCAACACGGTGCTCTACGCAGCCGGGATGCTGCTCAGCATCCCGATGCTCAACCGCCTCCGGAAACGGTTCGGCACCTGGAAGGCGCCAGCGCTGGGGGCGATCGCCTTCACCAGCCTGTTCACACTGTCCGCGTTCGTGATCGGGCCCGCCCTCAACCCGACACCCGTCGCACCCCAGCCCGCGGCGACCACTGGCCCCACCGGCCAGCCGCTGGAGGAACACGACGGGCACCACCCAGACACGAACCAGACCAGATCTTGACCCGGCCTTGACCTCCGGCTCATGCGCTGGCTGCCACGCTGGACGATCGTGACCACACCTCGCCTCGTCCCTCCGGTGGCCACCCCATGAGCGGGGGTCACCATCACCACCACGGGCATGATGGGGTGGACGCCGACGTGCGCGTCTCCCGGACGGCCCGCTCGCGACACTCGTGCTGTTGGCCGTCGTGGCGGCGATCACCATGGCGGGCTTGGTCTGGTTGTGGCCGACCGAACGCGTCCTGCCGGAGGGTTCGGTGCTGACGGCCGAGGGGATCGTGCCGGTCCGCGGGCAGATCACGAGCATCGAGCCGTGCCCGGCCGTGCCCGGCGCCCCCGCGACGGGGCCGGACGCCGGTGTCCAGCACGCCTGCCTCGTCGCCGAGGTCGAACTGGACCGCCGGGCGGGCGAACTCGTGGACGTGGAGCTGGTGGGAGAGACCGCGTGGAGCGGCCTGCAGCCCGGCGACGGCGTCCACGTGGCCGAGGTCGGCGCCACCGAGGGGGTGCCCGGGGGATGGTCGTTGATCACGGTCGACCGGATCCCGGTCCTGGCGATCTTCACCGTCTTGTTCGTGGTGGCGGTGCTGGTCGTCGCCGGCCGCAAGGGCTTCTTCGGGCTGCTGGGGCTGGTGGTGTCCGGGGTGGTGCTGTTCGGGTTCATGATCCCGGCCCTCACGTCGGGACAGCCGGCTGTGTGGGTGGCGATCGTGGGGTCGACCGCCATCATGTTCGTGGTGCTCTATCTGGCCCATGGGGTGTCGTGGCGGACCACGTCAGCGTTCGTCGGCACCTGGTTGAGCCTGTTGGTGACCACCGGCCTCGGCGCGCTGGGCGTCTCGATGGCCCGGCTGAGCGGCATCTCCAGTGAGGAGACCCTCGCGCTGACCAACCTGCTCAGTGACCTCGACTTCCCCGACATCCTCACCTGTGGTCTGGTGATCGCGGGCCTGGGCGTGCTGAACGACGTGACGATCACGCAGGCGTCGTCGGTGTGGGAGGTCCGGGCCGCCGGGCCGCACCTGAGCCGGGGCCAGTTGTTCGCCTCGGGCATGCGGATCGGCCGCGACCACATCGCTTCGACGATCTACACCATCGTGTTCGCGTACGCCGGCGCCGCGTTGTCGCTGTTGCTCCTGCTGTCGTTGTACGAGCAGCCGCTGAACCTGCTGCTGTCGACCGAGCAGTTCTCCGAGGAGATCATCCGCACCCTCGGCAGCGGCATCGGGCTCGTGCTGAGCGTTCCCCTCACCACCGGCGTGGCCGCCCTCACCGTTGCCGGCGCGGCCGCAGCCGGCGGTGGGTCGGGTCGGGACGTCGCCGACTCCGGCACCAAAGCCCGACGCCCCCGGAGAGCGATCTAGGTCAAGGTATGGCCAAGCTTCGTTGCGCAGCCTTGAAAGACGGCGGGTGCCCCGCTTCCCTCGGGGGTGCGGCCGATTGTCTGCGAGAAACAGGAGAACCATGAGCGCAACACCGAAGTGGGTCACGATCGTGATGGGCGCCGCGGTAGCGGCGACCATGCTGGGGGCGTGCTCGGCCACGCCGGCGGCCACTCCCAGCCCAGCCTTGACGACAGCAGGGTCAGCGAACCCGAGCAATGCGGCCGCCCACAACGAGGCAGACACCGCGTTCGCGCAGATGATGATCGTGCACCACCAGGGTGCGATCGAGATGGCCGACCTCGCCGCCCAGCAGGCCCAGAGCGCGGACGTCCAGGCCCTGGCCGAACGCATCTCGGCCGCCCAGGGCCCCGAGATCGAGACCATGAGCGGCTGGCTTTCGGCGTGGGGCGAGGATCCGATGCCGGCCAACAGCGACATGGCCGGGATGGACCACTCGGGCATGGACATGGACGGCAGAAGCCAGGAAGAGGTGATGGCCGAGCTGCGAGGCTTATCGGGCGCCGACTTCGACCGGCAGTTTCTCACCTCGATGATCGCCCACCATCAAGGAGCGATCGAGATGGCCCAGACCCAACTCGCCGACGGCCGCGACCCGCAAGCCATCGAGCTGGCGCAGAAGATCATCGCCGACCAGGAAGCAGAGATCGAGGAGATGCAGGGATTGCTCGCATCAGCGTAGGAACCCGACCGTGGCGAGGGGCCGGCAGGTGCTGCCGGCCCCTCGCCCTCGGACGACCGCACATGCTGTTCTCAGGCCAGACGAGATCTTGAGGCTGCCTTGACCGGTCCCCCCGGTGAGGGGAACCACCATGGTCGTCGTGAACACGACGAACAACACTTGGGCCCGGGTCGGCCACCAGACCGACCGGGCTGCGTCGCCCATGGTCACCCTGGTAACCGCAGAGGCCTGCCACCTCTGTGAGGACGCCCACACGGAACTCCTGAACCGCGCGACCCAAGGGCAGCTACTGCTCGACCAGGTGGACGCCGAATCACCGCAGGGCCAGAAGCTCCTCCATCAACACCGCCCGGCCATGTTCCCCCTCGTGCTGCTCGACGGCGCGTTCCTCAGCGCCGGACGCCTCCCGCGCCGCAAGCTCGACCGCGCCCTCGCGGCACGGAAGGCCTCGTGATGGGCTCGGAACTCCTGGCCACTGGCAGCATCCTGGCCGCCTTCTTCGCGGGCACGGTGGCACTGTTCGCACCGTGCTGCATCGTCTTCCTCGCCCCCTCGTATCTGGCTGCTGCGGTGAAGAACAACCGGTGGCGCCTCCTCCCGCTGACCTTCGTCTTCGCGGCAGGCCTGGCGCTCGTCCTCGTCCCGATCACGCTGGGGGTGAGTCTGCTGGCCGGTGCGATCGCCAAGTACCACGTGATCCTGTACTGGGCCGGTGGCCTGCTCATGATCGGCCTCGGCCTGCTGGCCCTCAGCGGCCGGATGTGGTCGATGCCGTCGATGCTGCGCGCCCCCGACACCACCCGCGGTGACACGGCGACCTTCTTCAGCCTCGGCGTGTTCTCGGGGATCGCGTCCAGCTGCTGCGCCCCCGTCTTGGCAGGCGTGATGACCCTGTCCGCCCTCTCGGGCAACCCGCTCGGGGGACTGGTGCTCGGGTTGGCGTTCGTGTTCGGCATGGTCATCCCGCTGCTGGTCATGGCACTCGTGTGGGATGCCGCCCGCCTCAACGAACGACGCTGGGGCCGGGCGAAGCCCATCAGGGTGACCGTCGCCGGCCGCACGCTGCACACCAACAGCGTGAACCTGCTCGTCGCGGTCGCCTTCGTCATCATGGGCGTCTGGGTCATCACCCTCGCTGGCACGGCGACGATGACCGGCTCCGGCACCTGGGTCCAGCTCGCCGCCGGCGACTGGGTCACCCAAGCCGCGCAGGCCGTCCTCGGCTGGCTGGCTCCCGTCCCCGACCCCGTCCTCGGCGCCGCACTGCTCGCGCTGGCCGGGGTCTTCGTCTGGACGACGCTCCGCGACCGCCGCCGCGACGCGCGCCAGGGAGCCGAAGAGCACGCCGACGCCGACCCCACCCTGCCGCACTGCCACAGCACGACCGACGCCGACCAGCCGATCGCCGACCACGACACCGCGAGGAACTGACGACCATGCCCAGCAACCAGCGCACCACCATCAGCCGCCGGCAGCAGCTCCGGGACCAACGGGCACGCGAATCAGCCAAGGAGACCAAGCGTCGCCGCCTGTTCAGAATCGCGACCGGACTGCTGACCACGCTCATCGTCGCCCTCGTCGGGTTCGGCCTGTGGAGCGCCCGCCCCGTCGAGGGTGGCCCGTCCGGCCAGGCGCCCGCGTTCACCCTGCCTACGACCGCGGGCACCACCGTGTCCCTGGCCGACTACCGCGGCCAGCCCGTGCTTCTCTACTTCAACGAGGGCGCCGGCTGCGGCTCCTGCACCCAGCAGATGGCCCTCATCGAGCAGGAGCCGGGCTTCGCCGCAGCCGGCATCACCGTGCTCCCCATCGTGATGAACACCGCCGCCCAGATCCAACCCGACCTGGACCGCTTCGGCGTCACCACCCCCTACCTGCTCGACGACGGCACGGTCTCGAAGGCCTACGACACCCTCGACAAGGGCATGCACCCAGGCCTGCCCGGGCACGGCTTCGTCCTGATCGACGCCGACGGCAACAAGCTCTGGCACGGCAACTACCCCTCCATGTGGCTCGACCCCGCCGAACTCCTGCACGAAGCCACCAGCCGCCTGTGAACGGGCGCGAACGCTGCGCCGCCGACCTTGTAGCGATCTTGACCGACCGCAGACGGGCCGCACGCCGTCGACGCAGCACCCTGGCCCTAAGGCCAGCTCAAGAAGGGAACCAATGATGATGTGGGGAGACAACAGCGGCTGGGGGATGTGGTTGGGAATGGGGATCAGCACGCTCATCCTCGTCGTCCTGATCGCTCTGTTGGTGTGGTCCATCAGCAGGATCGGCCGCGTCGAGGCGCCCAGGCCCCAGCGCGAGCGGCCGACCGCGTTGGAACTGCTGGACGAACGCCTCGCTCGCGGGGAGATCGAACCCGACGACTACCAGCAGCGCCGACGGATCCTCAACGACCAACGCTGAACCCTGCCGGGGGGGCGCCGACCCCGCCCTCCTACATGCCACGAACTACACCCAAGGAGCGCACCGTGACGAGGGCCACGATCAGGAGAGTCAGCACCTTCGGGGTGAGCGGTCTGACCTGCCCGGACTGCCTCGTCCTGCTCATGGAGCGCGTCCGACAACAGCCCGGGGTTCGGGAGGTGACCGTCGACCTTGAGCCTGCGGGTGAATCGTCCCTCACGATCGCCCCCGCGGAAGCCGTGAGCGCCGAGGACATCCGAGCCCTGGTCGACGAGATCGGCTTCGACTACATCGCCCGCCGCAGTCACCGCCGGCCCCTCCGGGGACAGGACGCTCGCTCGTGGTCTCCCCTGATCCACAGCAAAGCTGGCGGACCCGAGCTCACGCACCTGCCCTGACGCCCGCCCTGGACAGAGCACCAGCATGAGCGCCGACCACGCCCACGCGTCGTAGGGCACCCATCGCAGCAAGCTCACGATCGCGGTCGGGATCACTGCCGCCATCCTGGTCGCCGAGGTCATCGGCGCGTGGTGGACCAACAGCCTCGCGTTGTTGGTCGACGCCGGTTACATGCTCACGGCCGCGTCGGGGCTGCTGATGGCGCTCATCGCCACCAACCTCGCCCTGCGGCCACCCACCCCCGAACGCACCTGGGGCTGGCGGCGTGCCGAAGTGCTGGCCGCTGGCGCCCAGGCCGCGGTCCTGCTAGGGGTGGGGGTGTATGCAGTCGTCGAGGGTGGCGTTGCCCCCCGAGGAGTGGGGGAGCGTGCGTACCGGAAAGCGTCAGCGGCGCCCGCGACAATCGAGACGACCAAACAGGCGAGGAAAGGCGGACGTGGTGAGCCAGGACTTCGAGTACGTGACCATCGGCCCCAGTGACGAGTTCAGCGTCGGGACGTCTCCCGATGGGGAGCCCGGCATCCTGATCGAGCAGACGGCGTTCGAGGAACCGGATCGGTGGCTGTGCTTCGGTGAGGGGTTCGATGACGTGCGGCGTATGCGCGAACTGGCCGCTGCCCTGCACGACCTGGCCGCCCGCGCCGAGCGGGGGGAGTGGCGGACGGCATGAGCGCCGAGAACGAACCCGCGGCCGACCCGGGCCAGTTCCTGCGCGAGGTCGCCAACGCCGATGAGGGCTGGTCGGAACGCTACGGCGGTCCGGAAGGGATCGCCCGCTGGACCCTGAACCTGCAGGACGCCCTCAAGGAACAGGCCAGCGACCTGGCAGCGGTCCGAACCGCCGCCATCCGGGAGATGCTGACCACCCGCTCCCTGGCCGACATCGCCCAAGCCCTCGGCGTCAGCAAGCAAGCCGTGTCCAAGGCCGCCAACAGCCCCACCTGGACCGACCCCCGTTGGTGACGTGGCTGGCCACTACGAGGCCAGCAACCGAGGCCGACGCCCCCCCGGGGGCGTCCGCCGGCGGGCGGCTAGCCTTGAGGTGAGGGGCCGGTGGCCGGTGTCTCCCGGGGGTGGGTTCAGACAGGCCGCCGGCTCCCTTTCATTCGCGTAGCCGCTTGCGTCTCCGGGCCACCGAAGCCGCTGTTCGACCCAACAGCTGGGCCGCCTGTCGAGCCGTCAGGTCGGGACGCAACACCAGCGCATCCTCTTCCGGGGTGAAGGTTCCCGATCGGGTCGCAGCCACACGATCCGCTGCCGCGACAGCTCGAGCAGCAGCGTTGATCTTGTCCCGCTGCGTGTGGCTGTAGATCACCGCGCGACGCTTGTTCCGGTCCCGGTTCTCCTCCGCATACACACGGTCCCGAGCCACCGCAGCAGGGTTCCGGCGTCGCCACCGCTTCATCACCACCGCATGCACCGACCGGCCCACCAGCTCGGCCACCTCAACATCACTCGCAGGGCCGTCCAAGAGGGCAAGCTCGTCCGGAGTCCACCTCTGGCGACTCACAGCAACACCCGCCGGACGAACAGACGCACTGCACAGCGGACCACGGTCGGCTCCTCGGAATTGGGGGCGTCAGCCAGAAGAGACACCAACAGGGTAGGCCCATCAACGAGAACGCCGCGTGAGACTGGGTGCGAGCCAACACTGACCGTCAGTCGCTCATCGCGGCATGAGCGAGTGATACCAGGCTGGTATCATGGGCGCATGGCGATGACACTCCGATTGGAACCCGAGGACGAGAAGGCCCTCGCCTTGCTCGCCGAAGCCGAGGGCGTCAGCAAACAGGAAGCCACCGTGCGCGCGATCCGGGAAGCCGCCGCCCGCAGGGTCCGCGAGGACAAGGTGCGGCACCTGTCCGCCGTGGCTCGGGCTCGCTACGGCGACCTGCTCGACCGGCTGGGTCAGTGACCGAGTACCTCACGCTCGAAGACGTCCTGTCGCTGGTCGAGGATCTCGGCGTCGGACCCGTCCGCGACATCGGGCTGCTCGACTCCGCGGTCCACCGACCGCGTGTCAGCGTCTTCGGCCGGGACGCCTACCCCAGCCTGGATGACAAGGCAGCCGTGCTGCTGGAGTCACTGGTCCGCAACCACGCCTTGGTGGATGGGAACAAACGCCTGGGCTGGCTCACAGTCGTGGTGTTCTACGGCCTTAACAACATCCACCTGGACGCGCCCGACGACGATGCCTACGAACTGGTGATCGCCGTCGCCAGCGGGACCGCCAACTACCACGAGGTGGCGACCCGCCTCGCCGCGTGGCACTGACCAGCAGGAGTTGAGGATGTTCGAGCACACCCAGCCAACGTGATCGACGGTCGCCCTCAGTGCTTCTCAGATGCCCATCCGATGAACCAGCCCTCGGCAGCGGTCTGAGATGAGGGGAGGTTCTCCACGCCGACCTCCTGCGGACTCACCAGGGCCACGATGGCCGCCACGGGATCGAGCGCACACAAGGCCCGCGCAAACTCCCGGCTGACGCCCAAGGACACGGCGAGACCGTCCTCCGTCTGCCCCGCATTGCGAGCGGCGACGCAGTAGGGTGCCACGCGCTCCTCGACGAGATGCAGCATGTCCGCGAGGTCCCGAGCGCTCCGCAGGCCATCCCGCAACTCGCCCGCAGCGCATCCGGCGAACACGTCGTCCATCAGACGAGTATGGCCTACAGTCCCGCAGGCGAGACTGCCTGTCGGCGGCACTTCAGGACGTTCCCGGTCAGGATCGATTGGTGAGGCAAGTGATCCAGGAGGCCCGTTCACCCGCGCCGCGCGTCCACAAGCGGAGGCGCCAGCCCGCTATTGATGCCTACCTGAGGGCAGCCTCTCCGCTGCATCGTCCTTCCACCTGCCACACCAGCGAGTCACCCCGCTAAAGCACGGGCACACCGAGATCCCTGGCGGGGCGGTTTCCGCGGCCGAGGCGCTGCCGGTATTCCCGGTTTCGCACGGAGTAGCTCTGCATGGCTAAGCCTGAATCCACCATCTCTGTGAGGGCGGGGTAAACGAGGAAATGCCCTCTGGTAAGGGAGAATGGGACTTGTCTAAGGTTCCGTGGCTCCCGCCAAGAAGGGCACTTCCGAGATGCAACTGTCTTACACTGTTGGTCGGATGTCGGCATCGTTCGATGAGCCGAACTTGGTCGGGTCCGCTGGACTGGTGCCCGCGATCGCGCTTGCGGACCAGCTCGGCCTGGCGGGGCTGGCTGACAGGTTGTTGACGGTGCCCGGCGCGAAGGGTTGCGCCGGGTTGAAGCTGACCTCGGTGTTGGCCGGGATGATGGCCGGCGCGGACAGCATCGACGACTTGGACGTGCTGCGTCACGGGGCGATGGGCAAGCTGTTCGGTGGGGTGCGGGCTCCCTCGACGCTGGGCACGTTTCTGCGGTCGATCCGGTTCGGGCACGTCCGCCAACTCGACGCGGTCGCCGCCCGCACCTTGTGCCGACTGGCTGACCGGGTGCCGGGCCTGCTACCCGACAGTCAGATCGTGTGGCTGGATGTCGATGACACGATCAAACCGGTGTACGGCCGCTCCAAGCAGGGCGCCGAGCACGGTTACACCCGGGTGCGCGGGTTGAACGCCCAACTGGCGACCGTGTCCGGGGTGGAGGTTGCACCGGTGATCGTGGCCGCTCGGCTGCGTCGGGGCGCAGCAGCGTCGGCGCACGGCGCGGTGCGGCTGGTCCGTGACGCGATCGCCACCCTGCGTCGAGCGGGGGTCACAGGGCAGGTGCTGGTCCGGGCGGATTCGGCCTACTACCAGCAGTCTGTGGTCGCGGCGATCGTGAAGGCCGGCTGCCAATTCTCGATCGGTGCCCGGCTCAACAAGGGGGTCCGTGCCGCGATCGCGACCATCGACGATCAGGCGTGGACCCCGATCGTGTACCCGAACGCGATCACCGACCCCGATACTGGGGAGTTGATCTCCTCGGCCGAGGTCGCCGAAGTCGGCTACACGGCGTTCACCTCGTATGGGGCCACCGGGCAGGTCACCGCCCGGTTGATCGTGCGCAGGGTCCCCGAACGCAACACCAAGAAGCTGGCCGCGGCTGCCCAGGATGGCTTGTTCGAGGTGTGGCGTTACCACGCGGTGTTCACCAACCAGAGCTCCCCTCTGGTGGAGGCGGAGAAGACACACCGGGGGCACGCGGTCATCGAGCAGGTGTTCGCCGATCTGAAAGCCGGCCCGTTGGCCCATCTGCCGTCGAAATCGTTCAACGCCAACGCCGCCTGGCTCGCCATCGCCACGATCGCGTTCAACCTCACCCGCGCCCTCGGCGTCACCGCCGGCGGCCGGTACGCCCGGGCCGAGACCGCGACCATCCGCGCCCACCTGATCCACACCCCGGCCCGGGTAGCCACCTCGGCACGACGAATACGGCTGCACCTGCCCACCCGCTGGCCCTGGGCCAGCGGGTGGCAGCGGCTCTGGACCGCTGTCATGACCACCTGAACCCGGTAGCCCCCGACCGTCACGACCAAGGAACCCCAGTGGAAAGCCCGGACAGACCGGGCGATCACCCCTGCCCGAAAGCCACCGCACGGTCGCCCGAACACCACATCTACAAGCACAAACACCCTCAGACGTCAATCGGTGGATTCAGG